>DASUGG010000060.1:0-10537 GCA_036274135.1 Geminicoccaceae bacterium | reverse complement strand
CAGCGCGCGCGACAGGCCGAGCCCCTGCGCCCGCTGCGCCTCGTCGCCCAGGTCGATCCGGAAGGTCGCGAGCGTGCGATGGGCATCGGCACGTTGCGCGTCCGCCTGTGCCGCCCGCAAGGCCGCCTCGTCGGCAGCGTGCCGGCGGATGGCCCGAAGGGCCTTCACGTCGTCGATGTTCATACGCCTCTTTCTGGCCTCCGGAGGTTAACGGACCGAAAAGCTCAAGGCAGGCCCGCGCCGCGCGTCCGCCGCACGCGCTGTCGCGCGGCATAGTTCAGGGCGGCCGCGACCGCGCGATAGTGCTCGACCCGGATCTCCTCACCGATCTCGACGAGGTCGTAGAGCGAGCGCGCCAGGCCGCGGTCCTCGAAGGTCACGACGCCGTGCTCGCTTGCGATCTCCTTGATCCGCCGCGCGATCATATCGGCGCCCTTGGCGACGCAGTGCGGCGCCGAGCCGAGCCGGGCGCGATCCCAGCGCAACGCCACCGCAAAGTGGGTCGGATTGGTGATCACCACGTCGGCGGCGGGAACGTCGCGCAGCATCCGGTTGGTGGCGATCGCCACGGCGCGCTCGCGCCTCGACTGCTTGAGGTGCGGGTCGACGTCGGTGTGCTTCTGCTCCTCCTTCAGCTCCTGCGGCGTCATGCGCTGGCGCTTCATGAAATCGAAGCGCTGCCAAGCGTAGTCGGCGGCGGCGATCACCGCGGTCAGCGCGAGCAGCGGCAGCAGGATCCGCTGCGTGCTCTCGAGCAGGCTCGGACCGAGCACTCGGGCGTCGCTGCGCGCCAGTCCCACGATACCGTCGATGCCCGACCACACCACGAGGCCGACTACGGCCGTCACGGCAACCAGCTTCAGGAGCGTCTTGGCGAACTCCACCAGCCCCCTCGGCCCGAATCGCTGCCGGGCATTGACGAGGGGAGAGAGGCGGCTCCACTTCGGCTGCAGCCGTTCGCCGGTGAAGGTGAAGGCCTGCTGCGCCGCCAGGGCCAACGCCACGCCGAGCGCCGGCAGCAGCAGGAGTGGCGCGATGCCGGCGATCACGTCGATGCTCGTGCCGGCGACGAGAGCGATCAGCTCGCCCGGCATGCGCAGCGCCAGCAGCTGATCCGGCTGCTCGAGAAAGGGCAGCAGCGCCGCGCCGACGTCGAGCGCCACGGCGCCTCCGTACCCCGCCAGCGCGACCAGCAGGCCGACATAGAGCCCGAAGGTGGCGACATCGCGCGACTGCGGCACCTCGCCCCGGCGCCGCGCCTGCTCGAGCTTGTGTGCGGTCGGCTCGAGGGAGCGCTCCTGTGTCGTGTCGCTCTCGGGCTCCATCGCTCAGTCGCCGAACAGCGCGGCGTCGAAGGCCCCTGCCCAGGCCCAGAGCAGCATGGGCAGCGTCGCAGCGAGCAGCACCAGGCCGACGATCGTGAAGCCCGGCGCCGCGACGAAGAACACCATCATCTGCGGCATGGCCCGGTTGATCACGCCGAGGCCGGCATAGAGCGTGAAGCCGATCAGGAGAAACGGCAGGCTGAGCCGGATCCCCAGGCTGAAGGCCGTGCTGAGGGTGCGCGTCACATGGAGCGCCATGCCGCCCGGGTCCGGCAGCTCGCCGAGCGGAAAGAGCGTGTAGCTGTCGCGGATCGCCAGCAGCAGCTGGAGGTCGAGGCCGAGCGCGAAGATCAGGCTGATGGCGCCGAACAGCAGGAACTGCGCCAGCGCCGACACGCCCTCGGGCTCGATGCTGGCCGGAATGATGAGGCCGAGGCCGGCCTGTTGCGCCATCACCGTGCCGGCGACGTGCAGCGCGTTGAACATCGTGCGCGCCACGGTGCCGAGCAGCAGGCCGACCACGATCTCGGCGCCGAGCTGGCCGGCCATCGTCGCGGGCGGCGGCACCAGCGCAGGGCGCCCCGGCACGTTGGCCGCCATCGCGGCGGCGACCAGCAGCGCCGCGACCAGCCTGACCCGCGGCGGCAGATGCGTCTCGCCGAAGCCCGGCAGCAGCATGAAGGCGGCCGCGACGCGCGCGAACACCAGAAAGCCGCCGTATAGCGCGGCGGCCGTAAGATCGGCGAAGGTCGGCGGCATGTCAGGCGACGCCCACGAAAGCCGGCTTGTGGCGGGTGCCGATCTCCTCGAAGGCGAGCACCGGGCTCTTGATGCCGCCCGCATCGAGCAGAAGGCGCACGAGGCGGCGCCGGTTGCCCGGCACCGCGATCGCCGGGTAATGGCCGCGGGCGGAGACCTCGTGCAGCTTCGCCCCGACCCCGGTCGCGAGGCGCCGGATCTCGCTTGGCGGCAGGGCGACATCGGTCGCGCCGCCGCCCTCGCGCACCTCGTGCTGCCGGAACAGACCCTCCCACTCGGGACCGAGCTGGATCAGGGGCAGCGTGCCGTCCGCGGCGACCAGCCTGTGGGTGATCTGCAGGCTGAGCTTGCGGCGCACCGCCTCGGTGATCGCCTCGACGTTCGGGCTCGTTACCTTGGCCTCGGCGATGGCCTCGAGGATCAGCGGCAGGTTGCGCACCGAGACCTGCTCCTCGAGCAGCAGGCGGATCACCGCCTGCAGCAGGTCGCGCGGCACCGGGTCGGGCACCATCTCGTTCAGCAGCCGCCGGTTGCTCTCGGCCTTGCTCGGATTCGAGACGTTGACGAACTCGTCCAGGAGCCGCTGCAGCGCCTGCCGGTTCACGAGTTCGCGCATGTGCGTCTTGATCGTCTCCATCAGATGCGTCGCCATCACCTCGTTCGGCATCGCGACGGGCAGATCGAGGATGCGCGCCTGATCCTGCGCCGCCTCGTCGATCCAGCGGGCAGGCGCGCCGTAGACCGGCTCGGCGACGTCGACGCCCGGCAGCGGCAGCTCCGCGTCGTCGCGCCGGATCACCAGAACGTGGCCGGGCATGATCTCGCCCTCGGCCACCTTGGCGCCCTGGATCTTGATCAGATAGCGGAAGCCGTCGAGGAACGGATTGTCGGTCAGGCGGACGTCCGGGATGATGAAGCCGAGCTCGACCGCGATGTTCTTGCGCATGCTGCCGATGCGGGCGCAGATGCCGGTCTCCTGGTCCATCACGGTGGTGACCAGAGCTCTGCTGAACTCCATCCGGATCTCGTCCACGTCCATCTGGTCGCCGAGGGTCTCGGCCGCGGCGCGGGTCTCATCCGGGGTCTCGGCGCGCCGTTGCGCCTCGGCCTCGCGCCGCCGCCTCGACTCGTGCGACCACCAGGAGCATGCGCCCAGCGCGGCCGCGCCCGCCATGAACGGCACGAACGGCAGGCCGGGCACGAAGGCGAGCAGGAACAACAGGACCGAGACCACGCCGAGCGCGCCCGGGTGGCCGCCCAGCTGCGCAAGCAACGCCTTGTCGGCGCTGCCGAGGACCCCGCCCTTCGCGATCAGCAGGGCGGCGGCGACGGAGAAGATGACGGCCGGGATTTGTGAGACCAGCCCATCGCCGACGGTCAGGATGGCATAGGCCTCGAACGCCTTCGCCATCGGCATGCCGAAGTTGACGGTGCCCATGGTCATACCGACGACAAGATTGAGGAAGATGATCAGCAGCCCGGCGATGGCGTCGCCCTTGACGAACTTGGCGGCGCCGTCCAGCGAGCCGAAGAACGTCGTCTCCTCCTGCTCCCGCCGCCGCCGCTCGCTCGCCTCCTTGTGGTCGATGGCGCCGGCGGACATGTCGCTGTCGATCGCGAGCTGCTTGCCCGGCATGCCGTCGAGGGCGAAGCGGGCGCCGACCTCGGCCATGCGGCCGGCGCCGCGCGTGATCACGATGAAGTTCACGATCAGCAGCACGCCGAAGATCACGATGCCGAGCAGCAGGCTGCCGCCCATCACGAAGTTGGCGAAGCCCTCGATGACGTGGCCGGCGGCATCGGTCCCGGTATGCCCCTGGCCGATGATCAGCTTGGTCGAGGAGACGTTGAGCGACAGGCGCAGCAGCAGCGAGCCGAGCAGCACGGTCGGAAAGGCGGAGAAGTCGAGCGGCCGCTCGATGAACAGCGTCACCATGAAGGTCAGGATCGCGAGCGCGAACGACAGCGTGAGGCCGACATCGATCAGCCAGGCCGGGACCGGCAGGATCATCATGACGATCACCGCCATGAGCGCGAGCGCCACCATGACCGTCGGGTTGTAGAACGTGCGGACCGCGAAGGACGCGGCGAGGCGGCTAGTCATGGTTCGGCGTTGCCCGCGCCTTGCGTCGGCAGGAGGCTCGGCGGCGCGCGGTCGCGGCGATCGAGCAGCGGCGGCGTGCGCCCCGTCGCGGCGAGATCGATCAGCGGCCCCATGCCGGCCGGCACCGACCAGACCAGCTCGAGCGCGATCTGGCCTGGTGCCGGCGGCAGCAACACGCGGCTGCCTTCGGTGCCTTCCAGCACCGCGTTCCAGTTGCGGCTCAGTCGCGCCAGGTAGACGCGCGCCTGGTCCGGATCGGCGGAGTGGTACTGGCCGGCGGCCTCCAGCCAGCCGTGCGAGCGGCCGCGCAACTGCTGCAGGAAGTGCGCCGCGTAGCGGACATTCGTCGCGGGGTCGAACGCGGCCTCGAGGCTGTCGAACGCGGCCTCGTGCCATTTCAGGTTCACCTGCATGCAGCCGACGTCGATGCTCTCGACGCCGCTCGCCTGCAGGGCGCGGGCGCGCTCGATCGCAGCGCCGCGATGGTCGAGCCAAGCCCCTTCGCCCGCCGCATTGATCGACCACGGCCAGGGCGTGAGCACGTCGCCGATGCGCCGCCCGGTCTCGGTCAGCGCCACCGCCATGAGAAGGCCGGGCGGCAGCTCGAAGCTGCGCTCGGCCGCCCGGATCGCGCCGATGCAGAGCTGGCCCTGGTGCGCCGCCGCGGCCGCCGGGGTCAGCGCCAGCGCCAGCACCCCGAGCACGAGACGGCGGCCCAGATTATGCACAAGAGTCATATCCCCAGCATCGCCGTCAGCAGCGGACCGCGCAGGAATTCCGTCAGGGCGCGCGCCATGAAGTCGCCCAGCAGCCACACCGCCGCCAGGATCGCCAGGACCTTGGGCGCGAAGGTGAGGGTCAGCTCCTGCACCGAGGTGAGCGCCTGGAACAGGCCGATCAGCGTGCCGACCAGCAGCGCCACCGCCATGATCGGCCCGCCCACCTTGACCGTGAGCCAGACGGCCGCGCGCAGGACGTCGATCGTTTCGCTCGGGCTCATGCGTCTATCTCGTGCAGCTTCGACGCGCGGATCGCCTCAGATCGGCATCCGGATCAGTTCCTGATAGGCCTCGACGACCCGATCCCGCACCGCGGTGACGGTCTGCAGGGTGAGCTCGGCGGCGGCGACCGCCTCGACCACCGACTGCGCGTCCAGCCCGCCCTGGAGCCCCTGGATGCTGGCTTGCTCGGCCGTCTGCATGGTGCCGACCGACTGCTCCGCCAGCGATCGGAAGAAGCTGGCGAAGTCCTGGGCCTGCGGTGTCTCCGTCGTCGGCGCCTTGCGCCCCGGAGCTGGCGCCGACGCCTGCGCGTAGCCGGCGATCGCACGGCTCACCAGGGGGTCCATCGCGCCGCGCCTTTATCGCCGCAGCAGGTCGAGCGTGCGCTGATAGAGCGCGCGGGCCTGATCGAACGCGCTCATGCTGGCCTGATATGACCGCTGCGCCTCCTGCAGGTCGGCGAGCTCGATCAGCGGATTGACGTTGGACAGCTCGACATAGCCGGATTCGTCGGCGAGCGGATGGGACGGGTCGTGCACGCGCTCGAGCGCCGACTGGTCCTCGAGCACGCGGTCGACCTGGACGTGCCGCGCCGCGTCGTGGGCGGCCTCCTCGAACGTCACCTGCTTGCGATGGAAGCCCGGAGTATCGGCGTTCGCGACGTTCTCGGCGACCACGCGGATCCGGGTCCCCTGGGCGCGCATGCCGCTCGCCGCCACGCCCATCGCGCTGAAGAAAGGATCTGGCATCGGGTTCTCCGAATTCTTCGAGCGCCCGACGTATCGAGCGGCTCCGGCTTCTGCCGGCTCGGGCGGGGGGTCAACGACCGTCGCGACCGATCGCGGTCCGCAGCAGCGACAGGTTCTTGGCGTAGAGCGTGGCCGCCAGATCGAAGGCGCCGCGGGTCTCGGCCGCCAGGACCATCTGCTCCTCGAGCGAGACGGTGTTGCCGTCTGGCGACTCGTCCGTGCCGGGCACGTCGCGCGCCTCGATGACGGGCCGGCCGGGCGGTGCTTGCCCCGCAGTGTGACCCGGCCGGGTGGCCTTCGGCGGCGTCGCCGTCGCGGCGACCATGTCCGCGAAGTCGAACGGCGCGACGTCCTTCGCCTTGAACCCCGGCGTGTCGGCATTGGCGATGTTGCGCGCGATGACCGCGTTGCGCTGGCTCGCATGGGCGAGTCGCGCCGCAGACAGTGCGAAGACGAGCAATCCGCCGAGCATGGTTGACGCCCCGGTAACCCTCTTACTCGCGCCGCAAGCTAGATCGTTCTGATGAAGAAACCGTGTAAAGCCGGACAATCGAAGGCGTTTTGCCGCGATTAACCTTTCCCCGCGACAAATCCCGAAGTGGACAGGTTGCGAGCGGACGGATCAAGGAGTCCGGATGTCTCTGTTGCAGCAGGCGAGAAGCGCGATCGAGGCGCTAACGCCGATCGAAATCAGCGGCGAGGTGCAGGCCGCGCGCGGGCCCCTGATCGAGGCGGCCGGGCTGGGTGGCCTCGCGCCGGTCGGGAGCTGTTGCGCGATCGCCCGGCCGGGCCGGCCTGATCTCACCGGCGAGATCATCGGCTTCCACGCCGGCTCGACCCTGCTGCTGCTGCACAGCGAGCCGCACGGGGTCGCGCCCGGCGCGGCGGTGCGCCTGATCCGGCAGGCCGATCCGCGGCCGTGCGCCACCTGGCTCGGTCGGGTCGTCGACGCCTTCGGCCGCCCCTTGGACGAGACGAGCCGCGGGCCCCTGCTCGGCGGCGAGACGCCCTACTCCCTCAAGGGCCGCCCGCCGCCGGCCTTCGCCCGCCGCCGGGTCGGCGCGCGCATCGAGACCGGCATCAAGGCCATCGACACGCTGCTGCCGCTCTGCCGCGGCCAGCGCGTCGGCATCTTCGCCGGCTCGGGCGTCGGCAAGTCGAGCCTCCTGGCGATGCTGGCGCGCCATGTCGCCGCCGACGTCATCGTGATCGGCCTGATCGGCGAGCGCGGCAAGGAGGTCAACGAGTTCCTCGAGGATACGCTCGGCCCCGACGGCATGGCTCGCGCGGTCACCGTGATCGCCACCTCGGACGAGCCGCCGCTGGTCAAGCGGCAGGCCGCCCGCCTCACCCTCACCGTCGCCGAGTTCTTCCGCGACCAGGGCCAGCAGGTGCTGTGCCTGTTCGATTCGATCACCCGCTTTGCCGACGCGCAGCGCGAGATCGGCCTCGCCTCGGGGGAGCCGCCGACCACGCGGGCCTATCCGCCGTCGACCTTCGGCGAGATGTCGGCGCTGCTCGAGCGGGCGGGCCCGGGGCGGCGCAACGAGTCGCAGGGCGACATCACCGCGGTGTTCACGGTGCTGGTCCAGGGCGGCGACATGGACGAGCCGGTGGCGGACGCGGTGCGCGCCATCCTGGATGGCCACATCGTCCTCGACCGTGCGATCGCCGAGCGCGGGCGGTTTCCGGCGGTCGACGTGCTCAAGAGCGTGTCGCGGGCGCTGCCGGGCTGCCATTCCGCCGGCGAGAACGCGCTGGCGCTGGCCACGAGGAAAGCGATCGCGGACTACGAGGCGATGGCGACCATGATCCGGATCGGCGCCTATCGGGCCGGGTCCGATGCGGAAACCGACCGCGCCATCCAGCTCCGCCCGGAGATCGAGAGCTTCCTCGCGCAGCCGATCGCCGAGCGCGTCGGCCAGGCCGACGCCTTCGCCGGGCTGGGCCGGACCATGGCGATGGATCCGAACGACGAGGCGGACTGATTCCCCTGCCCGCTGCCGCGACGTGGCGGCCGCGGGCGGTATCAGGCGGCGCTGGACGGCGCCGGCGCCTGGTGCCGGCGATGCGCGTAGGCCGGATTGCGCAGCACCAGCTCCTCATAAGGCAGGATGCGCCGCATGCACTGCATCGCCTTGTAGAAATTGTTCGTGCGCGCGTGCCGGATGGCCTGATCCATGGCGGCCTGCGAGCCAGCATCGAGAAACACCTGCTTGAGCTCGACGACGCCGCGCACGAAGCGCGACAGCGCCTCCTCCGGCGACAGCTCGCCGGCGACCACGAGCTGGGCGATGTAGCAGACCCGCTTGGTCGGCGTGTCGACGTGGTCCGGATGCAGGGCGTCGCGCAGGCGTAGGATCTTCGCCTTCGGGGTCAGAACCCGCAGCTCGACCTGATTGCGGCCGTTCTCGAGCACGGCGCCGTTGATCAGGACCCGCTCCTTCGGTCGAAGCTTGAGCCTAAGGCCGATCATGATCGGAGCCTTCCCTCCCGCTCGTCCTGCGCAAGCCTTGCAGGATCGCGTTGTTGACGTCGATCAGAGCCTGCACGTCCTCGCCCTTGAGCACGCGCGCCGTGAACTGACGCACGAAATGGCCGAGCTGGATGAGCTGCGCCTTGAGCGGGGCCGGCAGGGCGTTGCCCTCCAGCGCGAGATCCGCGGCCAGCGCGTCCCACAAGGTCCGGTTGCGGTGCAGCGCCGCGGTCAGCTCGCGAAAAGCGGGCGCGCCGCCACGCCGTGCGCGCACCAGCTCCGCGGTGATCTCGGCGAAGAGCTTCGCCTCGATGCTGCGTGCCGATTCGGTGTGGAGCTGGACGGCGCGATAGCCGTCCGCTGCCTTGGCGGCGAGGTCCATGCGCTCTCTTCGCGTTGGAGGATGCCGTCCGCAGGGATACACGACGGCAGCTTAAGGCGGGATGAACCGGCACCGGTCTGGCGCCGCATCGCCTCCGCCTCTCTCATGCGTCAGGCGAGGGGCCGTCCCGAAGGACGGCCCCGACCTGGCCTAGCGGAAGAGCGAGAGCAGGCCCTGCGGGTTCGAGTTCGCAATCGAGAGGGACTGGAGACCGAGCTGCTGCTGCACGGTCAAGGCATTGAGGCGGGCGGAAGCCGCTTCCATGTCGGCGTCGACCAGCGCGCCGATGCCGGCGGTCATGCTGTCCATCAGCTTGCTGACGAAGCTCGCCTGGATGTCCAGCCGCTTCTCGGCCGAGCCGAACGCCGCCGCCGCATCGATCGCAGCCTGGATCTGCGTCTCGACATCGGTCAGCGCCCCCGCGGCGTCGGCCTCGACGTCGTACGCCACCACCGCGGTATAGATCGCCTCGACGTCCTGGTTGGTGACCGTGATGCTGCGCGCGGTCACCGTCTGCGCGGCGTCGCGGTCGAGCGAGGCCAGCACGTCCATCGCGGTCGACGCGGTGAGCAGCAGGTTCTTGCCGTTGAACTGCGCCGCCTGGATCGTCGTGTTGATCTGCTCGGCGAGCGCGGTGACGTCGTTCTGAATCTTCGCCCGGTCGACGTTCTCGCCCTGCGCGGTCACGATCAGCGCCTTCATCTCGATTAGCAGGTCCTTGACGGTCTCGGTGGCGTTGCGCGCCACGGCGACCGTCGACTGCCCGAGCGAGAGGGATTCGCTGATCGCCTTGAAGCCGCGGACGTCGGAGTCCATGACCGACGACACGGCCCAGATACCGGCATTGTCCTTGGCGTTGTTGACCTTGCGGCCGGTCGACACCTGGTCCTGGACCATGGCCAGGTTGCGGTTGATCCCCTTCAGGGTCTGCAGCGCGGTCATCGCCGCGGTGTTCGTGAGAATGCTCGACATGGGGTCTTCTCCCGTTCATTCCATTGACTTGAGACGTTCCGTCCCACCTTCGACCGCTCCTGCCCGTCATGGACACGGCCTGACGCGCGAGTGCGCCAGGGCTCTTCGGAAGGCGTCTGGATCGTTCAGGGAGAGAGCGGTGCACCCCTTGGACAGGGGTGGAGCCGTTCCGGCCTGCGTTCTCCAGGCGGCCTCCCGCATGCCTTGGGAACTTCTTCCCCGGGCCGCCTTCTGACGCAGGGTCTCGGACCCGTTCTTCTCGGTCCGGACCGGCAGGAGTACGATAGGGATGTAATCAGATGCCGGTTAATCGGGCCTTACACCGAGCGACGAATTGTGGCGACGGCCTCGGCGGCGCGGCGAAAGCTGCCGTCCGGTCCATAGGTTCCGGTCGACGAAGCGGCCTGCGCCGCGCCGGCGAGGCAGGCGAACAACCGGCGAGTGCCCTCGAGGGCGCCCTGCAGGATCGCGGCATTGCGCCGCCCGGCGGTCTGCATGCGGCGCACCGCCCGGACGAGGTCTGCCCTCTCGGCCGGGCTGGCGTGGCCGGTGACCTCGCCGAAGCGGCGCAGGACCGGCTCGGCCGCCTCGAGGACGGCGCGCTTGCGCTCCGCCGCCGCCGGCAGCGCCGTGGTCTGCCCCGCGCGCACGGCTTCGGACTCGGCATCCATGGCCGCCGCCACGCGCTCGAGCGCCGTCGCGAGCTCCGCCACCGCCTTCCTCATGGCGCGCTCGCGGCGCGCAGCTGGCGATAGACCATCTCGGCGAT
>DASUGG010000059.1:0-5013 GCA_036274135.1 Geminicoccaceae bacterium | reverse complement strand
TGGGATGCCCGGCCGGTGAAGGTGAAGTTGATCCGCGTGTTGGCGAGCGAGCGGGCATGGTCGACGCGGGTGAACGAGGCCGGATGCCACGAGATCGCGAGGTCGACGTCGCGGAACGCGCCGGCGCGCACCATGAAGGCCTTGGCGGCGCCGCCCTCCTCGGCCGGACAGCCGTAGTAGCGCACGCGCCCGGCGATGCCGCGCTCGGCCAGGTAGTCCTTGACGGCGGTGGCGGCGAGGAGCGCCGCCGAGCCCAGCAGATTGTGGCCGCAGCCATGGCCGTTGCCGCCCTCGGCCACCGGCTTCGCCTCGGTGATGCCGGCGACCTGGCTGAGCCCCGGCAGGGCATCGTACTCGCCGAGAATCGCGATGACCGGCCCGCCTTCGCCGGCTTCCCCCATCACGGCGGTCGGGATGCCGGCGACGTTCTCGCTCACCCGGAAGCCCTGGCGCCGCAGCATGGCGGTGTGCTCGGCGACCGAGCCGTACTCGGTGTAGGCGATCTCCGGGATCTCCCAGATGCGGTCCGCCAGCTGCTCGAACGCCTCGCGCTTGGCGTCCACCAGGTCCCAGATCCTGTCGGTGTTGCGCATGAATGCCCCTCGCCTGCGTGCTGATGCGTGCGTCCCGGTCCGCCGCACCGACACATCAGCCCGCCCGGGATCGAGGGTCAAGGCCGAAGCGGCTTGCGGGCAGGGGATAAGGCGTCGCGGCGGGTCATCGCGCCGCAGCATGGGCGGGGTCCGGATCGAGGCCGTTGTCGACCGGCACGTCCTCGCTCTCGAGCCTGACCCCGGCCTGCAGCGCCACGGTCTCGAGCAGCGCCGCGAAGTCCTTCTGCAGATGGGCTCCGGGATCGTCCTGCAGGCAGGCGGTGCCGAAATGCGCCTGCAGCGCCTCGCGCGCCGCCGCCGCGACCGGCATAGCGACCTCCAGCGTGCGGGCGTTCGCGAGGCCGAGGTCGAGGTCCTTGCGCAGCAGCGCCGGCGTGAAGGTGGTGGTCCAGTCGAGGTGCACCAGTGCCGGCGACTTGTACTTGGTGAAGGTCGAGCCCATCACGCTCTTGTTGATGAAGTCGAGGAACGCGTGCCGCGGCACGCCCGCCTTCTGGGTCAGGACGGTGATCTCGGCCAGGTTCTGGATCACCACGCCGAGCATGACGTTGTGCGCGATCTTGCAGATGCGCGCGAGCTCGCCCTCGCCGACATAGGAGACGCCGCGGCCGGCGATCGCCGCGAGATAGGGCTCGATCTCGCGATAGGCCGGCGCCGGCCCCGAGGCGACGGCGCTGAGCTTGCCCGCCTTGACGCACTTGCCGTTGCCGCTGACGGGCGCCGCGATCAGCGCCGCGCCGCGGGCGCTCAGCCGTTGCCGGAGAACCTCGGACTCCTCGACGCCGATCGAGGAGCAGTCGACGAAGATCCTCGGCACGGCGCCGCTGCCGCCGGCCACGCCGTGGTCGCCGAAATAGACCTGCTCCAGGTCCTTGCCGGCCGAGACCATCGTGAACAGGACGTCGACGCCGGCGAGGTCGGCCGGCCGCTCGACCAGCGTGGCGCCCTCCGCGACCAGCGGCTCGGCCTTGGCGCGCGTGCGGTTCCAGATCGACAGCTCGTGGCCTGCCTCGAGCAGCCGCCCGGCCATCGGGTAGCCCATGCGGCCCAAGCCGATCCAGCCGAGCCTGTGCGCGTTCGCCGACATCGGTGATGCCCCCCTGAAGGTTTCCCGGCCGCTGGCGGAAGGTGCGTATGCAAACGATTGCGGATGGTCTACACTGTACGAAAGGGAGCCGGCATGAGCAAGCGCAGGACCACGCTCAAGGACATTGCCGAGGCCGTCGGCGTCCACAGCTCGACCGTGTCCCGGGCGCTCGCACCCAAGACCCGCTGCCTGATCACGCCGGAGATCGCCGAGCGGATCGTCGCGGTCGCCCGCGAGCGCGGCTACCGCCCGAACGCGATCGCCGCGAGCCTGCGGACGCGCCGCACGATGACGGTCGGCGTGGTCGTTCCGGACATCACCAACCCGGTCTTCCCGCCGATCCTGCGCGGCATCGAGGACACGCTGGCGGCGCAGGGCTATATCGCGGTGATCGTGAACTCGGACGGCGATCCGCAGCGCGAATCCGTGCTCATCGACACCTTGCGGGCGCGCGGCGTCGACGGCCTGATCCTCGCCAGCGCGCAGCGCGAGGACCCCGCGATCTCGCGCGCGGTCGAGGAGAGAATCCCGATCGTCACCGTCAATCGTCGGGTCGAGGATCCGAACGTGTCGTCGGTGACCAACGACGAGGCGAGCGGCATCCGCCAGGCGGTACGCCACATGGTCCGGTTCGGGCATCGCGAGATCGCCCACATCGCCGGGCCGCACTCGCTGTCCACCGGGCTGATGCGCCACAAGGCCTTCCTCGCGAGCATGCGCGCGAACGGCCTCGCGCCGGACCGCAGGCTCGTCGTGAGCAGCACGGCCTTCAACGAGAGCGAGGGTGAGCGCTGCTGCCGCCTGCTGCTCCGCCGCAGCGCCGCTGCCGCGGCGGACGGCTTCACCGCCATCGTCTGCGCCAACGACCGCCTCGCGATTGGCGCGATCAGGGCGTTGCGCAGCGAAGGCCATGCCTGCCCGCGGGACATCTCGGTGTCCGGCTACAACGACATGGATTTCGTCGATCGCATCGACCCGCCGCTGACCACGGTGCGGATCCAGAAGCGCGAGGCCGGCGCCAGGGCAGCGGCGATCCTTCTGGACCGCCTGAGGAATCCGTGCCATCGCCCCGAGCGCGTGATCCTGCCGGTCGAACTGGTGGTGCGCGGCTCGACCGCGCCGGCCCGCAGCCGGCACCTCGTGCTGCCGTCGCGCCACGTCGCGTGAACGGAACCGCCGCAACGGCATCCAAGCCGAAGGCAACCAAGCAAGACGAAGTGGAGGCTCAGCAATGGCAATCAGATGGCAACGGCTCCTGCTCGGCGTCGCCGGCAGCGCGCTGCTGGCGACGGCAAATCACGGCGTCGGCCCGGCATGGGGCGCCGACCCGATCAGGATCGGCGCGTCGCTGCCGATCACCGGCGGCTTCGCGATCAACGGCCAGAAGCACAAGGACGGCTACGAGCTCTGCGTCGACCTGATCAATCAGGCCGGCGGCCTGCTCGGCCGCCCCGTCGAGTTGATCATCAGCGACAATCAGTCGACCAACGAGACCGCGCAGGCGCAGTTCGAGCGGCTGATCAACGAGGACGACGTCGACGTCCTGTTCGGCACCTTCTCGAGCAAGATCACCTTCCCGACGACCTCGATCGCCGAGCAGAACAAGATGGTTTATCCGGTACCGTCAGGCGTCGCGCTGCAGATCTACGAGCGCGGCTACCATTACATCTTCAATTTCCAGCCGAACGCGGCCGAGTATGTCGGGCAGAGCTACCTGTGGCTGATGAAGGACCTGGTCGACCCGGCCGAGATGCCGAAGAAGGCGGCGATCGTGTACGCCGACGACTTCTACGCCAACGCGGTGGTCGCCGGGATGACCGGCAAGCAGGAGACCATCGCCGGCACCGACAAGGTGATCGACCTGGCGCCGGGCGCGCTCGCCGAGGCCGGCATCGAGGTCGTGCTCGAGCAGCAGTGGCCCGAGGAAGGCTTCTCGGACTGGATCACGCTCGCCAATTCGGTCAAGGGCAGCGGCGCCGACATGGTGGTCGGCTACACCGCCTCGCCGGACGAGGCGATCCAGCTGGTGCGCGCCCTCAAGACGGTCGGCTATCAGCCGGAGACGGTGATTCTCGGGCAAGGCACCCAGGTCGAGTTCAGCGAGGCGCTGGGCGATGCCGCCAACGGCGTCATGATCCACTCCGCCTGGCATCCGGCCGCCCAGTGGCAGGGCGTGCTCGCCGGCAAGCCGTTCAGCAATCAAGACTTCATCCAGGCTTTCAAGGATCGGTTCGGGCGCGAGCCGGACGAGGACGAGGCGATCCCGTTCGCCACCTGCCAGGGCATGGAGCAGGCGATCCGGGCCACCGGCTCGACCGACAACCAGGTGCTGCGCGACTGGCTGGCGGCGCGCACCGCCGAGGAGCCGGTGAAGACGATCCTCGGCGACTTCCACTGGGACGACCGCGGCCTGCCGGAGGGCAAGTCGTTCCTGATCACGCAGTGGCAGGACGGCGACCTGAAGTTCGTCTATCCGGTCGGCGAGTTCCCGGGCACCTCGGAGCTGCTGTGGAAGAAGCCCGCCTGGTAGGCTAGGAGGACGTCAGCTCACCGTGCGGGGCCCGGCCGGGCCCCGTGCGTCCTGCAGGCCTCGTCGACGGATGCGCCAGTGGCTCTCCTCGAGATCGAGAATCTGAGCAAGTCGTTCGGCGGCATTCACGCCGTCGAGGGCTGCTCCTTTGCCGTCGAGGAGGGCACGATCACCGCCCTGATCGGCCCGAACGGCGCCGGCAAGACCACGGTGTTCAACCTGATCACCGGCCTGCACAGGCCCGATGCCGGCGCCATCCGCTTCGACGGCCAGCGGATCGACCGGCTGCCGCCGCATCGGGTCACCCGCAGGGGCATCAGCCGCACCTTCCAGATCAGCCGGCAGCTCGGCGAGCTCTCGGTGCTGGAGAACGTCGTGGTGCAGGCGCCGGTCCGCGGCGTTGCCGGCGCGTTCCGGCAGAGCATCCTGCGGCACGAGCGCGACCGGGCGATGGACCTCTTAAGCTTCGTCGGCATCGCCGAGCTGGCCGACGCGCCCGCCGCGCGGCTGTCCTACGGCCAGAAGAAGCTCATGGACATCGCCGCGGGCATGATGGCGGGACCGCGACTGTTCCTGCTGGACGAGCCGGCCGGCGGCATCAATCCGGCGCTCCTCGAGGTCATCATCGACCGGGTGCAGCGTCTTCGCGCGCAGGGCGTCACCTTCCTGATCGTCGAGCACAACATGGACGTGGTCATGCGGGTGTGCGATCCGGTCGTCGTCATGGCCTACGGCAGGTTCCTGGCGCACGGGCCGCCGGCCGCCATCCAGAACGACGATGC
>DASUGG010000058.1:0-6285 GCA_036274135.1 Geminicoccaceae bacterium | reverse complement strand
CGCTGGGCGATGGAGCAGCAGATCGCGGTCGGCGAGTTTTTCGATGCCGAGGATTTCGTCGAGGTGAGCCAGGTGCACATCTGCGCCGACAGCGAGGCGCTGGGGCCGTCGGGCGTGGCGTTTCTCGAAAAGCTTGCTGGGGCGCCGGCCGAGCAGCGGCGGGTGAGCGTGCCGACCGTGACCGACCCGCGCGGCGCCGATTTCGCCCGCGTTGCGAGCATCAAGCAGCCCGAGGCGATCGTGGCGCTCGAGCGGCGCGCGGCGGACGCGCTGGCGACGCTCGGCATGATCCTGACCGACACCTGCATCAACTATCAGAGCGTGCTGCCGCCGGTGCGCGGCGAGCACCTGGCCTTCGGCGACACGGGCTCGGTGATCTACGCCAACAGCGTCTGCGGCGCGCGCAGCAACTACGAGGGCGGGCCTGCGGCGCTGGCGGCGGCGCTCACGGGCCGCGTGCCGCGCTACGGCTTCCATCTCGACGCCTGCCGGCGGGGCCACCGGCGCTGGCGGGTCACGCAGCCGCCGCGCTCGCTCTCCGACTGGGGCGCGCTCGGCGCGCTGGTCGGCCGCGCGCAGGAGTCCTACTGGCAGGTGCCGGTCGTGGAGCCGGCAGGTGGCCACAAGCCCACGTCCGACCAGCTGAAACACTTCGGCGCCGCGATGGCGAGCTGGGGCTCGACCGCGATGTACCATGTCTGTAGCGTGACGCCGGAAGCGCCGCCGGCGGAGCCGGGCGCTGCGGCCCTCGAGCTCGGCCATCGCGACATCGACGCCTTCTACGACAGCTTCGCGCCGAGCCGGGAGGAGTTGGACGTGGTCGTGTTCGCGGCGCCGCAGCTCTCGCTCCTGGAGATGCAGCAGCTCGCGCGGCTGCTCGAGGGCAGGCGGGTGCACGAGGCGACGGCGCTGCTGGTCGCGACCTCGCCCGAGATCCGCCATGCCGCCGCGCGCGCCGGGCTCGTCGCCGCGATCGAGCGGGCCGGCGGCGTCGTGCTGGAGGGCGTCTGCTTTTACCAGATGCACGCGCGGGTGCTGGCGGAGGCGAACGGCTGGCGGACGCTGATGACCAACTCCGCGAAGCTCGTCAACATCATCGCAGGCTACGGCTACGAGCCGGCGCTGGCGCCGATGGAGCGCTGCGTCGAGGCGGCGGTCAGCGGGCGGATCGTGCGGTGAGCGAGATTCGGGGCCACAGGGGCATCGGCCGGCCGGTGCGCGGCATCGCCCTGGTGGCGGCCGACAATTTCTCGGCGCGCTACGACCTCGACCGCGAGCGCGGCGTCTTCTCGCGGCCGGCGCACAGGCTGTTCGGCCAGAGCTATGTGCGAAAAGTGCTGGTGCTGAACGCGGCCAAGGGCGGCGTCGCGACCTCGTGGATGCTGGCGGAGATGGCCGCGAGAGATCTGGCGCCGCTCGCGCTGCTGCTGAACTACGCCAACCCGATCATGGCGCAGGCGGCGGCATTCTCGGGGATCCCGCTGATCGACCGCTTCGAGCGCGACATCACCCAGGCGATCGCGACCGGCGACGAGGTCGAGGTCGACCCGGCCGAGGGGCTGGTGCGGCTCAGATCCAAGGCTCCTCGCTCGCCGTAAGCTCGCCGCCGGCATTGCCGGTGTTCACCGTGCCCGCAGGCTCGATCAGCAGAATCTGGCACTCCTCGTCCGCGACCGGCCTGTGTTCTACGCCCTTTGGCACGACGTGCATCTCGCCGGCGCGCAGCACGACGTCGCGCTCGCGATACTTGATCGTCAGCGTGCCCTTGTGGACGAAGAACAGCTCGTCGGTGTCCTCGTGCCGGTGCCAGACGAATTCGCCGCGGACTTTGGCCGCCTTGACATGGAGGTCGTTCATCTGCGCGATGATGTGCGGCGACCAGTGCTTCGAAAATCTTCCGAATTTCTGGTCGAGATTGATGGCGCCAGGTTCGTGGGGCATGCTCGGACTCCAGGGCGTCGGGCGCGCGGGCGTGTGCGGCCACGGTCCACTCTGAGATGGTCGCCGTCGGGGAGCAAGTCATGGCCAGCCCATCGCCGGACGGCGCCGAGCAGAACGTGGCGCTGGGCGGCGCTGATCAACTGGGCGGTCTGGGCGCGGGTGCCGACGCTGCTGGAGGCCGCCGGCATGCTGGTGGTGATCGTCGGCGGCGTGACCGGCGGACGAAGCGCGCCGCAGCCTGCGCCCGCCCCCGCCTCGCCCCGGCTGCGCTGAGCGCGCGGGGGGCCTGCCCTGCGAAGTGCTCGGGCGGGGATGTCCTAGAGCAGGCCGATGCGGCCGACCGCCGGCAGCTTGATCGCCAGGTCGAGCGGGTCGATGCCGAGCGTCATGCCGAACAGGTTCAGCTCCAGGCCCTCGTCGCGGCCGATCGCCAGGCCGAACAGGCCGAGCAGCGACATCTGGTAGCCGGTGCCGCTCGGGGTCGCAGCGAACACGCTGCCGTTGGCGAGGTAGTCCTTGCCGATCGCCGTCGGCGGCAGCTCGAGGCCGAGCTCCGGCACGCTGCGCGCGATGTGGGCGATGAACGTGTTGGAGTTCGGACCGGGCCAGGCGCGATACTCGTTCGGATAGGGGTAGGTCGCGATCGCCGCCTCGATCCGGTCGATCAGCGCTCCGGCCTCGGGGCCGCGGCGGTCGATCACCACACGCGGCGGGTTGCCGGCCCAATAGCCGTCGACCGCGCGCATGTCCTTGCGCACGGCCGGGCTGCCGCCCCGCACGCCCCAGCCGACCACCTCATAACGCTCGTAGCGCGGCGCGCCCTCGCGCTTCATCACGAGCCACGTATGCACGGCGAAGATGCCCTTCCAGCCCCAGGCGCGCGCCGCGTAGACCTGCACCACGGCCTCGGGCGTGGCCGCCGGATCGGGCGCCAGCCCGGCGCTGTCCCAGCGTGCCTCGCTCCAGTGACGAAACGGATTGGCCAGGCCCACACTCACCTTCCAGAGCACGGGCGTGGTCACGAGGGCGATCAGCGCCCCCAAAGTCACCCAACGCCACGACACGTTCTTCCTCCGGCGCCCTTACGAGGGGCCGAGCGCCTACCAGGGCCCCCACATCTCCCAGTTCATCTCGGCCTGCTGGTTCATCTCGGCCGCCATCATCTCCTGCTGCGCGACGTCCTCCTGGACCCGCAGCTTCTCGAAGTGGTCGTAGTTTCGCTGATCGCCGCTGTACAGACACTTGCAGTCGGCAGCGTCGGCATAGATGTAGGTCGCTTCGCCGTCGCGCGCATGGCGCACGAGCTTGTGCTGCTGCAGCCGCTCGAGGTCGGCGAGCTTGGCCGGCGTGTCGGCGGGACGCATCTGGAAGCCGGCGGCCGCGAGCAGCTGTTCGGTGTCCTCGGCCTCATGTCGATCGATCGCGGCGCAGCCGGCCAGGAGCGCAGCGACGCCCATGCCGGCCATCGAGCAGCGCAGCCATCTCGTCTCAGCCATTTTCCATTCCCATCCTTCTCGGCCCAATGCTCCTGCGTTCGCCGATCGCGCGGGTCTGGCCCGTCGCTCCGGCGAATTCACGCACAGGTGCTGAAAAAGCTCAATCCTGGCCTTGCCGCTCGCCGTGGTCGGCCAGGCCGAGCCGCTCGTGCCAGTCGCTGATCGACTCGTCGGGATAGCCTGCGAACTGCCGGTCGTGCGGGCCGATCGCCGGCTCGACCCAGGGCGCCTTGGACGCCAGCATCAGATGGGTGCGCTCCGGTGGTACGGGCAGCGGCGTGTCGATCGCCGAGGCGAAGGGGTGCGCCAGCTCCGGCCAGCGCGGGTCCCACAGCCACAGGCAGCTGGCGCAGATGCCGCAGAAATGGCGCTCCGCCGGGCTCTCGTCGACATTCCCGCCCTCTCCGCGCATCCTCGCGTGATAGACCCGGACGTGCTCGCGGCCGACGACCTCGAGGGTCGCGTGGTCGCCGCCGAGATTGATCGCGTAACCGCCGCCGCCCGCCGTCTTGCGGCAGATCGAGCAATAGCAGAGGTTGAAAGGGTAGGGATGCCGCGACTGCAGCGTGAAGCGCACCGCGCCGCAGTGGCACGAACCTTCCAGGCGCATGGCGTCGCCTCCGCGCAGCGGGTTCCGCGCCTGCCGATGCCGCAAGCGGCAGATCGAGTCAAGCGCCGCGGCCGGCGGCGATCGCGGGCGGCGGCGCGCCGGCGGGCGAGCTTCTGCCGGCGCGCAGGCGCTCGGCCACCAGCCAGTCGGCGACGGTGAGCGGCGTCGCGCCGGCTGCCGCGGCGCGGGCGAGCACGTCGAGCGTCACGTCGTAGATGCGCGCGACCGCCGCCAGCACCGCCTCGGGCCGGTCGTCGCGCCGCTCCTGGTCGAAATCGATCACGCCGCCGGCATTGGCGATGTAGTCGGGCACGTACAGGATGCCGCGCCCGGCCAGCATCGCGTCATGCCGCGGCAAAGCGAGCTGGTTGTTGGCGCCGCCGGCCACCAGCCGCGCCTCGAGGCAGGGGATGGTGCGGTCGTCGAGCACGGCGCCGAGCGCGCAGGGGGCGAGCACGTCGACCGGCTGGGCGTAGATCGCCTCGGGCGCGACCACCCGGGCGGCGAAGCGGCGCGCCGCCTCGGCGGTCCGTGTCGGATCGATGTCGGCGACCACCAGGGCCGCGCCGGCCTCGTGCAGCAGGCCGCAGAGCGGCATGCCGACATGGCCCAGGCCCTGGACCGCGACCGCGAGCCCGGCGAGATCGTTGCGGCCGAAGAGATGCAGCACGGCGGCGCGGATCGCCATGAACACGCCATGCGCGGTCACCGCGAGCGGCGCGCGGGCGGCGAGCGTGGCGCCCGCCGTGTGCAGCGTGACCTCGCGCATCACGACGAGATCGTCGAGGTTGGTGCCGATGTCGTCGGCGATGATGTAGCGGCCGTTCAGCCGCTCGACGGCGCGGCCGAGCGCCAGCAGCAGCGGCCGCGTCTTGTCCCGCGCCGGATCGCCGATCACCACGGTCTTGCCGCCGCCATACGGCAGACCCATGATCGCGGCCTTGCAGGTCATGCCGCGCGACAGCCGCAGCGCGTCGTTCAGCGCGTCCGCCTCGCTGGCGTAAGGCCGCATCCGGCAGCCGCCGAACGCGGGGCCGAGCGCGGTCGAGTGCAGCGCGATGATCGCGCGCAGCCCGCAGCTCGGGTCGCTGACATGCTCTACCAGCTCGTGCTCTTCGATCTCTGGATGGCGGAACATGACCTCACGTCACCTTGTGCTGCCCGGCGCGCCGGATGCGCGGCGCGTGCCGCAAGTCGGCGGCAGCATCCCACGATCGTGTTGCGAGCTGCTGAAGGCCTGCGGCACGCATTGCTCGACGGCGGGATCTGCGCCAGGGTAGACGTGGTTTCTTGCCACGATGAAGGGAAGGGATCTCGATGGGGATCTTGTGGACGCTGGTGATCGGCCTGGTCGCGGGGATCGTGGCCAAGCTGCTGATGCCCGGCAAGGATCCGGGCGGGTTCATCATCACCATCCTGCTCGGGATCGCCGGCGCGTTCGTCGCGACCTATCTCGGCCAGGCGATCGGCTGGTACGAGGCGGGCCAGGGGGCCGGATTCATCGGCGCGGTGGTCGGTGCGATCATCCTTCTGATCATCTATCGTCTGGTGCGCAGGCGCAGCGAGGCCTAGCGCACTTTTCCATTTGGCAGGCTCGGACTTCCCTCCCGGCCACCTGCGGCCTGCGGTCCTGGCAGGGGGCGGGAGGGAAGTCCGGCGCCGGTCGGATCCGGCGCCGGCGGGGCGCAGCCGGTCCTGCATGGTCGCCGCACGGCAGGTGCGGGCGGACGGCGCGGCTTGCCGCCGCCTATGATTAAGAGTTGTTTAACCAAAGAAGGCTATCAACCGGGGATCGGCCCGCAGGGGCCGTCGCATTGACCCGGAGCCGGACGATTCGCGATGACCAGCTTACTGAGATTCGCTCGCGCCATCGCCTCGATCATGGCGTTCGTGCTGCTGCTGAGCTCCCTGCCGCAGGGCGTCGCGCAGGCGGCGTTGGTCGGCACCAGCGAGCTGCTCGACGCGCAGGCGGGCGCAAATCGGGCGCGTGATGGCGCGGCGCAGGAGCGACGCAAGGTCGAGGCCTTCCTGCAGCGCCAGGACGTGCGCGAACAGATGATCGCCTTCGGCGTCGAGCCCGAGGAGGCCGACGCGCGGGTCGCGAGCCTGTCGGATCGCGAGGTCCGCCAGATCGCCGGCCACATCGACCGGCTGCCGGCCGGCCAGGGGGTGATCGTCGCGCTGATCGGCGCCGCCGTGTTCGTCTTCGTGGTCCTGCTGATCACCGATCTTTTGGGG
>DASUGG010000057.1:0-2011 GCA_036274135.1 Geminicoccaceae bacterium | reverse complement strand
CGTGGTGCTGAGCCTGCTCTACTTCTATCGCGACGTGCCGCGGCTGCAGCGTATGCAGCGGGCCCATCGCTGGGAGCGCCACACCAACCGCGAGCTCGCCGGCCGGCGCGCGCTGCTGATCGGGCTCGGCGCGGTCGGCCGCTGCATCGCCCGGCGGCTCGCGGCGCTCGACCTCGAGGTCTGGGGCGCGCGGCGCACGCCGGGGCCGCCGCCCGAGGCCGTGAGCCGCGTGCTGCCCCTCGACGATCTCGGCGCGGTGCTGGGCCTGGTCGACGTCCTGGTCCTGGCCTGCCCGCTGACGCCGGCCACGAGAGGGCTGATCGGCGCGGCGGAGCTTGCCGCCATGCCGGGGGGCGCGCTGCTGGTCAACGTCGCGCGCGGCCAGGTAGTCGACGAGCAGGCCCTGATCCAGGCGCTGCGATCGGGCCGCCTCGGCGGCGCGGCGCTGGACGTCGCCGAGGTCGAGCCGCTGCCCGACGACAGCCCGCTGTGGGACCTGCCGAACGTGCTGATCTCGCCCCATTCGGCGAGCACGGTGCATGCCGAGAACCACCGCATCGTCGACATCTTCCTGGCCAACCTGCGGCGCTATCTCGGGGGCGAACCGCTGATCAACCGCTTCGATCCCGCGCGCGGGTATTGAGGCCTGCGGCCTGCGGTTGCATGCGGGGCGGCGCTGCGGCGATACTGGCGCCGACCATGCAGGGTTGGGAGGCCGGCCGATGCTCAGCGAAGCGCAGATCCAGCAATACGACCGCGAAGGGTGGCTCCTGCTGCCGAGCATGTTCGGCACGGACGAGGCCGCGATGATGGCGCAGGAGGCGCAGCGGATCTACGCCATGGACCGGCAGGAGGTGTTCCGCGAGAAGGACGGCAAGACCGCCCGCACCGCCTTCGCGGCGCACACCTACAGCGAGGTCTTCCGCCGCCTGGCCCGGCATCCGCGGCTGATCGGCCCGATCGAGCAGGTGCTGCGCGACCGACTCTACGTCCACCAGTTCAAGCTGAACGCCAAGGCCGCCTTCGACGGCGACCAGTGGCAGTGGCACCAGGATTTCGGCGTCTGGCATCGCGAGGACGGCATGCCCGAGGCGCGGGCGATGAACATCGCCGTGTTCCTCGACCCGGTCACCGAGTTCAACGGGCCGCTGATGTTCATCCCGCAGAGCCACAGGAAGGGCGTGCTCGAGGCGGGCCACGACACCAGCACCACCAGCTATCCGCTATGGACGCTGGATCATGCCACCGTGCGCAAGCTCGCCGACCAGTTCGGCCTGGTGGCGCCCAAGGGGCCGGCCGGCTCGGTCCTGATGTTTCACGGCTGCTTGGCGCACGCGTCGCCCGGCAACATCAGCCCGTACGACCGGACGATCTGCTACGTCACCTATTGCGCGGTCGAGAACCACATCACGCGCTTCAAGCGGCCGGAGTGGATCGCGCATCGGGATTTCACGCCGATCGAGCCGCTCGCGGACGATTGCCTTGCCGATCTGATCGCGGCGCGCCGCCACGCCGCCGCGTAGCGTCAGCCGGCGTCGCGCCCCGCCGGGCGCTTCCTATCGCCTGCCCGGCCGGGCTGCCGCCGTTCGGGGGAAGGGGCGGGCCGGCCGGGATGGGTGGGCGTCCAGGCGGGCGGATCGCTCGCCGGGAAGGATTCCGCGCTGGCCTCGTCGACCTCGTCCTCGACCTGTCGCTCCGCCTGGCGCCTTCCGGGGGTCTTGCCGGTGCTCATGCTGGTGCTCCGCTTCGGGCGCCGGTCGCGCTGCGCGCCTGCGATGCCATATAGGCCGTCCCGGCGTCGCGGCGATCCGGGCGACGCGCATTTTCGCCTGCGCCGCGCCGGCTTTGCCGCCTAGATCACCTCGCGGCGGCGGGCGGGCGCCTCATCGAGCAGGCCGGCGAGGGTGCGCAGCGCGCTCTGCAGGCGCTCGCGGCTGGCCGCGGCGCTCAGCGAGATCCGGACCGCGTGCGGCGCCTGCTCGCGATCGACCGCGAAGGCCGAGCCCGGATC
>DASUGG010000056.1:0-5819 GCA_036274135.1 Geminicoccaceae bacterium | reverse complement strand
TCGCGGACGCCGGCATCCGCTACGTGTTTCGCGGCTGGCCGACCTTCACGCCGGACGGCCGCTTCATCGTCGGCAAAAGCAGCCGCGTGCCGGGCCTGGTGATGGCGGTGGGCTGCAACGCGCACGGCGTGTCCGGCTCGGCCGGCATCGGCCGGCATGTGGTCGAGGCGCTGCTCGAGCCCAGGCCGTCCCACTATGTGCAAAGCCTCGGCCCCGATCGCTTCCCCGAGACCGCCTGGAGCTGGGACGAGGCGCGCCGCAAGGCGCAGGCCGTCTACGAGACCTACTACCATATCGGACATTGAGGGGGTCCATGCCCGAGTCGACGCTTGAGCCAGCCGAGCAGGACGAGATCGCCCGCACTCTCGCGCGCATCCCGGCCTTCGCCGGCACGACCATGGACCGGCCGATGATCGAGCGGATCGGCGGCCTCACCAATCGCAACTACAAGATCAGCATAGGGCCGGAGAGCTACGTGCTGCGCCTCGCCGGGGCCGGCACCTCGGAGTACATCGATCGTGCGGCCGAGGCGCACAATGCGCGCGTCGCCGCGGCGGCCGGGGTCAACGCCGAGGTGCTGCACTTCGACGTCGGCGACGGCACCCTGCTGGCGCGCTACGTCGGCGATTCGCTGACCATGAGCGAGGCCGCCTTCAAGGATCTCGCCCGGGTCGAGCGCGCCGCGCGCACCTTCCGCCGCATGCACCGCTTCCCGCAGTCGTTCAGCGGCCGGTTCGACGTGTTCGCCCAGATCGACGAGTACCTGGCGCTGCTGCGCCGCAACAACGCCCGCATTCCCGACGGCTACGACGCGCTGCAGAAGGAGGCGGACGCGGCGCGCCGGGTCCTGGCCGAGCGGCCGGCGGCGCTGGCGCCCTGTCACAACGACCCGCTCGCCGAGAACTTCCTCGACGCGCCGCAGCGCATGTACCTGGTCGACTGGGAATATGCCGGCATGAACGATCCGATGTGGGATCTCGGCGACCTGTCGGTCGAGGCCAATTTCGGCCCGGAGCAGGACGAGGCGCTGCTGCGTGCTTATTTCGAGGGCCCGGCGCCGGCCGAGCAGCGCGGCCGCATGGTGCTGGCCAAGGGCCTGTGCGACCTGGTCTGGACGCTCTGGGGCCTGCTGCAGGTCATGAACGACAACCCCGCCGACGACTTCTGGGTCTATGCGCTCACCCGCTTCGAGCGCTGCAAGCGGCTGCTGGCGAGCGACGAGTTCGCGGCCGCGATCGCCGCGGTGCGTACGGGATAGCGGCGCCGGCAGCGCTGCCGCGCACGGAGCTTGAATCCGCCGGGCGGGCGGGAAACAATGGCCGCAGCGCAAAGCAACCGCGAAAAACAACGGGAGGACGTTCGATGCACGCAGGCGGAACGATTGGCGCCGCGCTTCTGATCACCGGCGTGAGCCTGGCCGCGCTGGCGCTACCGGGCAGCGCCGGGGCGCAGGTGCCGGAATCCCAGGATCCGATCAAGCTCACCCTGCACGACTGGACCGGCCAGCTGATCACCACCGAGATCATGGGCCGGGTGCTGCAATCGATGGGCTACAACGTCGAGTACGTGCAGGCCGACTACCTGGCGCAGTTCGCCGGGCTGGAGTCGGGCGATCTCGATGTCGCCATGGAGATGTGGGAGACCACCGGCAAGGACGCGATGGAGGCCTCGCTCGCCACCGGCAAGACCGTCGATCTCGGCGAGACCGGCATGGTGGCCAAGGAGGAGTGGTGGTACCCCGAGTACATGAAGGAGCTGTGCCCGGGCCTGCCGGACTGGCATGCGCTGAACGAGTGCGCCGAGGCGTTCGGCACGCCCGAGACCCTGCCCAGCGGCCGCTATCTCGGCGGGCCGGTGACCTGGGGCGGCTATGACGACGAGCGCGTCGAGGCGCTCGGGCTCGACTACGAGGTGGTGCACGCCGGCACGGACGCCGCGCTGTTCGCCGAGCTGCAGTCCGCCTACCAGCGCAAGGCGCCGTGGCTCGGCTGGATCTACACGCCGCATTGGGCGCCGATCAAGTTCAAGGGCGAGTGGGTCGAGTTCCCGGAATACGAGGATGCCTGCTACGAGGACCCGAGCTGGGGCGAGAACCCGGACATGGCCTACGACTGCGGCAAGCCGCACGGCTGGATCAAGAAGGTCGGCTGGAAGGGGGGCGAGGCCAAGTGGCCCTGCGCCTACGAGGCGATCCGCGCCTTCCGGATCGACAACGACACCATGGGCAACCTGATCGCCGCGGTCGATCTCGACGGCCGCGAGGTGGGCGAGGTCGTGCAGGAGTGGCTCGACGCCAACGCCGGCGTCTGGCAGCCCTGGGCCGCCTGCGCGGGCTGAGACCGGTGCCCCGCCGCGGATGAGCCGACCGGTCAAGCTCGCCTGCGAGCACGTCTGGAAGCTGTTCGGGCCGGCGCCGGAGCGCTTTCTGCGGGCGCATCCGGACGCCGCGCCCGAGCGGCTTGCCGCGGCCGGGATGGTCGGCGCCGTGCGCGACGCCTGCCTCGCGATCCGCGAAGGCGAGAGCTTCGTGATCATGGGCCTGTCCGGCTCGGGCAAGTCCACCCTGGTGCGCTGCATGTCGCGCCTGATCGAGCCCACGGCCGGGCGCGTGCTGTTCGAGGGCGAGGACCTGCTGGCGGCGTCACCGCCGCGCCTGATCGAGATCCGCCGCCACAAGATGGGCATGGTGTTCCAGCACTTCGCGCTGCTGCCGCACCTCACGGTGCTCGGCAACGTCGCCTTCCCGCTGGAGGTGCAGGGGGTCGAGCGGGTGCTTCGCGAGCGGCGCGCGCTCGAGGTGATCGAGCTCGTGGGCCTCAAGGGGCGCGAGCGCGACTATCCGCGCGAGCTGTCGGGCGGCCAGCAGCAGCGGGTCGGCATCGCCCGCTCGCTCGCGGTCGAGCCCGAGATCTGGCTGCTGGACGAGCCGTTCTCGGCGTTGGACCCGCTGATCCGGCGCGAGATGCAGGACGAGTTCCTGCGCCTGCAGAGCGTGCTGCACAAGACCATCGCCTTCATCACCCACGACTTCGACGAGGCGATCCGCCTGGCCGACCGGATCGCGATCATGCAGGACGGCGCGATCATCCAGATCGGCACGCCCGAGGAGCTGGTGACCGCGCCGGCGACCGCGTATGTCGCCGAGTTCACCCGTGAAATCCCGCGCGCCAAGGTGCTGTCGGTGCGCTCGGTCATGACGGCTGCGGCGGACGGCGGCGACGTCGCCGGCGAGGTCGCGGCCGGGACGAAGATCGACGCGATCGCTCGCCGGGTCATCGACGCCGGCAGGCCGTTCGCCGTCACCGACGAGCACGGCGCCGTGATCGGCCGGCTCGAGCGTCGCGCGGTGCTCGACGTGCTGACCGGGCCGGCGGACGGGCATGGCTAGCCCGCTCGCGGCGCCCGCGCAGCTTGTCCCGCCGCGCCCCATCGGGCGGGGCGCCCTGCCCTGGCTCGCGCTGATCGCACTCACGGCACTGCTGCTGCTGGCGAGCGAGCTGGCGCCCTGGGCGTTCAAGTATCCTGCCGCCTGGGTCGTGCCGCTCAAGGGCTGGATCAACGCGCTGATGGCGTGGCTGCGCGACGACGCCAGCTTCGGCCTGTTCACCTTCCAAGAACTCACCCGGGCGATCTCCTGGCTGGTCGAGCAGCCGTTCCGCCTCGCCCACGCCGTCCTGTCCGAGGGCTTCGTCGCCGGCTTCGGGCAGAGCGCCGTGCAGCTCTGGCCGCCGGTCCCGTGGTTCGCCCTGATCGCGGCCCTGGCGGTGATCGCGCACCACGCCGGCGGCCGCGGCCTCGCTGTGCTGGTGAGCGTATGCTTCCTTTATCTCGCCGTGTTCGGCCAGTGGCGGACCGCGATGGTGACGCTCTCGTCGATCGTGATCGCGGTGCCGCTCGGCATCGCGCTCGGCACCCTGCTCGGCATCGCCGCCTTCCGCCACCGGCGCTTCGAGCGCGCGATCACGCCGTTCCTGGACCTGATGCAGACGGTGCCGGTGTTCGCCTATCTGGTGCCGATCCTGTGGTTCTTCGGCTTCAACCCGGTGGCCGCGATGATCGCGACGATCGTCTACGCCATGCCGCCGATGGTGCGGAACACGGTGCTCGCCCTGCAGCGAGTGCCGGCGGAGGTCGTGGACTTCGGCCGCATGGCCGGCTGCACCCGCCGGCAGATGACGTGGAAGGTGCTGATGCCGTCGGCGCGGCCCGGGCTGATGGTCGGCGTCAACCAGGTCATCATGCTGTCGCTCAACATGGTGATCATCGCCTCGATGATCGGCGCAGGCGGCCTCGGCCACGAGGTGCTGGCGGCGCTGCGCCGGCTCGACTTCGGCGCGGGGCTCGAGGCGGCGGTGGCCATCACCCTGCTAGCGATCGCCCTCGACCGGCTGTCGCAGGCCTTCGCGCGCCGGCCGCCGGCGCACGGCGTGGCGGAGCCGAGCTTGCTGCGGGGCCATCCGCATCTCGTCATAGCACTCGCCCTGCTGCTCGGCGGCTGGGCGCTCGCCGCGCTGTGGCCGGCGGTGGCGGTCTATCCCGCGGCCCTGCAGCTGACCACCGGCCATGCCGTCAACGCCGGCATGGAGTGGGTCAACATCCACCTGTTCGATACCATCGAGGCGATCAAGGCCTGGCTCCTGCTCAATCTGATGGTGCCGCTCAAGCGGCTGCTGCTCGGCCTGCCCTGGCCCATGGTGGTGACCGCGCTGGCGCTTGCCGGCTGGCAGCTGGGCGGCTGGCGCCTGGCCGTGCAGACCGCCTGCTTCGGCCTGTTCATCGCGCTTACCGGCAACTGGCTGAACGCCGTCGAGACCGTCTATCTGTGCGGGCTGTCGGTGATCATCGCCTGCCTGATCGGCATCCCGATCGGCGTGTGGGCCGCCCGCGACGAGCGCGTCCATCGGGTCGCGCAGGTGGTCGTGGACACCTTGCAGACGCTGCCGGCCTTCGCCTATCTGATCCCGGCCGTGATGCTGTTCCGGGTCGGCGACTTCGCCGCCATGCTCGCGGTGGTGGCCTATGCGATCGTGCCGGTGATCCGCTACACCGACCACGGCATCCGGCAGATCGAGCCGAGCCTGGTCGAGGCGGGGAAGGCCACGGGCTGCACGCCGCGCCAGTTGCTGCGCAAGGTGCAGCTGCCGCTCGCGCTGCCGGAGATCATGCTCGGCGTGAACCAGACCATCATGATGGCGCTCTCGATGCTGGTGATCACGGCGCTGGTCGGCACGCGCGAGCTCGGCCAGGAGGTCTACATCGCGCTCACCAAGGCGGATGTCGGCCGCGGCCTGGTGGCCGGCGTCTGCGTCGCCTGCATCGCCATGACCGCCGACCGCCTGATCGCGCCCTGGGCGGCGGCGCGCAAGCGCCGGCTCGGCATCGGGTAGGGCAGCGGGCCATGAGCGAGGAGGCCGCACGCAAGGTACGGGCGCTCGCCTGCTGGCGCGGCCCGGTCGAGCCGCAGCCGCTCGGCGGCGGCATCAGCAACCACAACTTCCTGGTCGATCACGAGGGCGCCCGCTACTTCGTCCGCATCGGCGAGGACTTTCTGGTGCACAACGTGCTGCGCCGCTTCGAGCTTGCGGCCTCGTGCGCGGCACATGCCGCGGGCGTCTCGCCCGAGGTCGTGCACGCCGAGCCCGGCGCCATGGTGTTCCGCTACGTCGAGGGCCGCACGCTGGCGCCGGAAGACCTCCGCAGCGAGACGATGCTCGCCCGCGTGGTGCCGCTCGTGCGCGCCGCGCATCGCGCGATTCCGGCGCATTTTCGCGGCCCGACGCCGATCTTCTGGGTCTTCCAGGTGCTGCGCGACTATGGCG
>DASUGG010000055.1:0-5968 GCA_036274135.1 Geminicoccaceae bacterium | reverse complement strand
TACCCGGAGGCGCCGACCGAGGCCTACCCGGCCGGCCTGCACGATCCGGACGGCTACTACTTCTCGACCAAGCTGATCACCACCGGCATCGTCTACAACAACGACGCGCCGATGCAGCCGACCTCCTGGCACGACCTGGCGTCGCCGGACGCCAAGGGCCTGGTCACCATGCCCAGCCCGCTGACCTCGGGCGCGGCCGTCATCCACATCGCCACCCTGGTCGACAATCCGGACTTCGGCTGGCCCTACTTCGAGCAGCTCGCCGCCAACGGCGTGGTGCCGCAGGGCGGCAACGGCGCGGCCTTCAAGGCGGTGGCCACGGGCGAGAAGCTGTACGGCATGGTCATCGACTATCTGCCGATCCGCGAGGCGGCGAAGGGCTCGCCGGTCACCTTCGTGTTTCCCGAGGAAGGCGTCAGCGCGGTGACCGAGCCGGTGGCGATCCTGAGCGGCACCGACAACCCGGAGGCGGCCAAGGCGTTCGTCGACTTCCTGCTCTCCAAGGAGGGGCAGGAGCTCGCGGCGCGCCAGGGCTACCTTCCCGCGCACCCCGAGGTCGCCCCGCCGCAGGGCTTCCCGCCGCGCGACGAGATCGTGGTGATGCCCTTCGACCCGGCGGCGGCGCTCGCCCGTGAGAAGGAGGACAAGGCCCGCTTCGCGGAGCTGTTCGGCCAGTAGACCGCGCGCGTCGTTGCGCCGCCCGGGCAGCTGGGGCGAGGCCGGATCGCAGGCCGTCCTGATCGCGATGGTCGGGCTGCTCTGCGTCTGGCCGATCCTGAGGCTCGCCGTCGAGGCCGCCGCACCCGGCGGCCAGCCCGATCTTGCCGTCGCGCGCGAGGTGCTGAGCGCGCGCAGCACCTGGAATGCCGCCTGGAACTCGATCGACGCGGCGCTCTGCTCGTCGCTGCTCTCCCTGGTGTTCGGCACGGCGTTCGCGCTGCTGGTGGGGGCCACCGACGCGCGCGGCCAGACGCCGCTGCTGTTCTGCTTCCTGCTGCCGCTGCTGATCCCGCCGCAGATCACGGCGCTGAGCTGGTCGCAGGTCGCCGGACCGGGCAGCCCCCTGCTCACCGCCGTCGGCCTCGCGCCGCCGCCCGGCACCCCCAACCCGCTCTACTCCCGCGGCGGCATCATCCTGCTGCTCGGCCTGCAGCACGCGCCGCTCGTGTTCCTGACGGTGCGCGCGGCGCTTCGCCGGCTGCCGCGCCAGCTGGTCGAGGCGGCGTACGTGTTCGGGGCGAGCCCGGCGCAGGCCGTCCTGTGGATCGTGCTGCCGCTGCTCGGCCCCGCCCTGATCGCCGGCACGGCGCTCGCCTTCGTCTCGGCGATCGGCAATTTCGGCATCGCCGCGCTGCTCGGCATTCCGGCCGCGCACACGCTGCTGCCGGTCCTGATCTATCAGCGGCTCGCGAGCTTCGGTCCGTCGGTGATCGCCGAGGTCGCGGTGCTGTCGGTGCTGATCGCCGTGATCGCCTTCGCCGGCGTCCTGGTGCAGGGCTGGCTCTTGCGCCGGCGCGACGTCGCCGCCGATGTGGACGGACCGCCGGTCGTATGGCGTCTGGGGCGTCTGCGCCGCTGGGTCGAGGTCGGCGCCTGGCTGTTCGTGCTGCTCATGGTCCTGCTGCCGCTCGTGGCGCTGGTCGCGACCGCCCTCGTGCCTGCGTTCGGCGTGCGCCTGACGCCGGAGACGGCCACGCTCGCCAACTTCGCGGAGGTCCTGCTGCGCCAGGACGTGACGCGCCGGGCGTTCGGCAACTCGACCTTGCTGGCGCTCGCCGCGGCGGCGGTGACGATGCTGCTCGCGGTGCCGCTCGCCTACCTCGTCAGCTGGCAGCGCGGCTGGCTCGGCAGGCTCGTGCACCTCGCCGTCGACGTCCCCTATGCGCTGCCGGGCGTGGTCCTGGCGGTCGCCTGCATCCTGATCTTCCTGCGGCCCCTGCCGATGCTCGGCGTCTCGATCTACGGCACGATATGGATCATCTTCGTCGCCTATCTCGCCCGCTTCCTGGTGCTGGCGCTGACTCCGGTGATCGCCGGCTACCATCAGATCGAGCGCAGCCTCGAGGAGGCCGCCGCGCTGGACGGCGCCGGCCTCGTCGACCGGCTCCGCTTCCTGTTCGGGCCGCTCCTGCTGGCGCCGGTCGCGGCCGGCGGCCTCTTGGTGTTCATGACCGCCTACAACGAGCTGACGGTCTCCGCCCTGCTCTGGTCGTCGGGCAGCGAGACGTTGGGCGTCGTGGTGTTCAACCTCGAGGACGGCGGCTACACGGTGCTCGCCTCGGCCGTCGCGGTGCTCTGCCTCGTCGCCGTCTTGCTGATCTTCGGCGTGCTGCACCTGCTCGACAGCCGCTTCCGGCTCGGCGCCCTGCCCTGGAGCGCGTGACCGCGTCCGGCCGCCGGGACGCCTCGGCGGCCGCCGCCGTCCCGCGCATCGGCTAGGGCCGGTCGCCCTGGCCGACGGGAACGCCATCCCGGCGAGGGCTGGCATGGCGCAGGTCGACCTTGCCGGCCTCCTCGAGGTCGAGCTTCAGCGAGAGGAACTTCAGCATGTCCTTGATGGACAGGACGCCGACCAGACGGGCGCCCTCCATCACCAGAAAGCGGCTGTTCTGGCTGCGGTTCATCGCCGTCAGCACCTCCATCGCGTCGGCGTCGGGAGTGACCACCGTCGTGGCGGAGCAGCCCTGCGCGATGCTCGCGACGGTGGTGGCGGACCACTGCTCGCGCGGCACCTGCTTGATGTCGTGCATGCTGACGCAGCCGACCACGCGGCCGTCGTCGACCACCGGAAACATCTTGTGGTGGTAGCGGTAGACATAGTCGTCGATCAGCTGCTGCACGCTGATCCGGGGCGGCACGGTAACCGGATCGGCGCTCATGATGCGGCGCACGGGCACGCCGCGCAGCCCCTCGCGGATCAGGACCTGCTGGTAGGACGCCTGAGCCGCGAGGCGGACGAACAGGCCGATCAGGAACCACCACATGCCGCTGACGAAGTCGCCGGTCACGACGCGCAGCACGCCGATCACGATCAGCGCGACGCCGAAGCCGCCGCCGATCAGCGAGGCGATGCGGGTCGCCTGGCGCAGGTTTCCCTTCCAATGCCAGAGCGCTGCCCGCAGCATCCGGCCGCCGTCGAGCGGGAAAGCCGGCGCCAGGTTGAAGATCGCGAGGACGGCGTTGATCGAGGCGAGGTAGGCGAGCACGCCCGCGACCGGCACGCCCAGGCCGAGGGCGCCGGCCCCCAGCGCCAGAAGCCAGCACGCGGCGGCGATCAGGAAGCTCGCGATCGGGCCGGCGATCGCCACCAGGAACTCCACCGCCGGCCGATCCGGCTCCCGCTCCATCTCGGCCACGCCGCCGAAGATGAAGAGCGTGATGCCGCGGATCGGCAGATGGTAGCGCCGGGCGACCAGCGAATGCGCCAGCTCGTGCAGGATGATCGAGGCGAACAGCCCGAGCGCCGCGACCACGCCCATCGACCAATAGCTGCCGGGCGTCAGGCCGGGATAGTAGGAGGGGAAGACCCCGACCGAGAGAGTCCAGGTGACCAGCACGGCGAGGATCAGCCACGACCAGTCGAGGCCGACCCGAAAGCCTGCGAGCCTGAAGAGGGGGATGGATCTGCCGAACATCGCCTGCTGCCCGATTGCGAGGACGGAGCCGCCGCGGTGCGGCGTCCACCCCGGTGAACGTCGGCCCCCGCGGGTCTGCTCCGCGGCGTCGGTCCTGCCCGGACGCGGCGCCGGCACCATGAAGGCTGCCCCCGCTCTTAGCAGATCGCAGGCGGGCGCGCACCGGCGGGGCTCGCGCCAGGACTCCGGGGGGATCCGGCCGGTCCGCGCGGGCCTGGCTCGGGCGTGCGGCGCCCGCGCGGACAGGCCTGCAGAGGCAGACGGGCGAGGCTCGGCCTCGGCCGTCAGGCGGCCGTGCGGGCCCGCTCGATCGCCGCCTCGAAGGTGGTCAGCACACGCTTTTGCGCCGTGCCCCAACGGTAGTTGTGAATGATGCCGGTATTGAGAATCACGCGATGGCAGGGGATCAGCCAGGAGATGTTGTTGGCGCCGATCGCGCGGCCGACGGCGCGGTTGGCGCCCGGCCGGCCGATCGCCCGGGCGATCGTGCCGTAGCTCACGAGGTGTCCGAACGGCACGCGCAGCAGAGCTTCCCACACCTTGATCTGGAAGTTCGTGCCGCGCAGCAGCAGCGGCAAGGGCGCCGCGTCGTCCTTGAGCGCGAAGGCGCGCGCGGCGGGATCGGCCGTGCCGGGCTGGTCGTGCACCAGCCGCGCACCGGCCCATTCGCGCTCGAACGCCGCGACGGCCGGCGTGTCACCTTCCGGCACGAAGCTCAGCCAGCACACGCCGCGATCCGTCGCGCCGAGCAGCACGCGGCCGAGGGGCCCGTCGTGGATGCCCCAACGGATCACGAGCTGCTCGCCGAGAGCTTTGAACTCGCCGGGCGTCATCGCTTCGCAGGAGACGAACAGGTCGTGCAGCCGGCTCGGCCCCGAGAGCCCGGTGTCGAGGGCGGCGTCGAGCACGCTGGCGTCGCCGGCCAGCATCCGCTTGGCGTGCGCGAGCGTGACATATTGCAGGAATCGCTTCGGGCTGATCCCGGCCCAGCGCTTGAACATGCGCTGGAAGTGGAAGGGCGACAGGCCTGCGAGCGCCGCCATCGCCTCGAGCGACGGCTGCTCCTGGTAGTGCTCGACCATGTAGGCGATCGCGCGCGTGATGCGGGGGTTGAACGGCAGCTCGCGATCGGTCTCGACCCCGGCCGCCAGGACCTCCGCTGCGTGATCGGCGGCTGGCCCGGGCGGCGGCCGTCCCGGCGCGTGATCGTCCGCCAAGCTGGAGACAAGTGCCATCACGATACCCTTTCGCTTGCGGTGCCCCGGCAGCCTGCGCGGCATGCCGCCGCCCGCCAACCCGATTCTTGCGGCCGCTCCCTTTCCTTCCTTTCCTGGGGCGCCGGCGGAGCGGATCGCGTCGCGGAGGCTCAGTTCTCGAACACGATCTTGGGGAACGGCCGGGTCGATGCCTGGTCGGGCGCCAGCTTCGCGATCACCTTGCGGGCGATCTCCAGATAGGCCGCGGCCTGCGGGCCGTCGGGCTGCGAGACCACCGGCGGCCGGCCGGCGTCGGTGTCCTCGCGAATTGTGAGATCGAGCGGGATCTCGCCGAGGAAGTCGACGCCGTACTTCTCCGCTGTCGCCCGCGCGCCGCCATGGCTGAAGATCTCGGCGCGGTGGCCGCAGCTCGGGCACAGGAAATAGCTCATGTTCTCGACGATCCCGTATACCGGCACGTCGACCTTGCGGAACATGTTGAGCGCCTTGCGCGCATCGAGAAGGGCGATGTCCTGCGGCGTCGAGACGATCACAGCACCTGCCAGCGGCACCCGCTGCGCCATCGTCAGCTGCGCATCGCCGGTGCCGGGCGGCAGGTCCACCACCAGCACGTCGAGCTCGCCCCAGGCGACATCGCCGAGCATCTGCTGCAAGGCGCTCTGCACCATCGGGCCGCGCCAGATCATCGGCGCGTCCTCGTCGACCAGGAAGCCCATCGACATCACGCGCACGCCGTAGTTCTCCATCGGCAGCAGCTTCTTGCCGTCCGGGCTGCGCGGCTTGCCGGTGATGCCGAGCATGCGCGGCTGCGAGGGCCCGTAGATGTCGGCGTCGAGCAGCCCGACCCGCTGGCCGAGCCTGGCCAGCGCCACCGCGAGGTTGACCGACGTGGTCGACTTGCCGACGCCGCCCTTGCCCGAGGCGACCGCGACGATCGCGGCGATGCCCGGCAGCGCGCCGCGGCTGTCGTGGCCTCGCGGCGGCTGGCTGCGCGGCGGCCGCGGCGCCTCGCCCGGGCGCGGCCCGCCGCCTGCGGCCCGCTCGGCGGTGAGCACCGCCGTCACCGAGGTCACGCCGGGAAGGGCCATCACCGCCCGCTCGCAGGCGAGCCGCAGC
>DASUGG010000054.1:0-8225 GCA_036274135.1 Geminicoccaceae bacterium | reverse complement strand
ATCTGGTCGGCACCAGCGGCGCGGACTGGCTGCAGGGTCTCGCGGGCGCGGACCAACTGCATGGCGGCGACGGCGCCGACGTGCTCGAGGGCGGCGCCGGCAGCGACCTCCTGCAAGGCGGCGCCGGCGACGATCGCTATCTGTTCAGGTCCGGGGAGTCGGGGCTGGACATCATCCGTGACGCCGAAGGCTCGAACATCGCCGAGCTGCACGGCTTCACCGGGGCGAGGTTGGAGGGAGTGGTGGTCGGCCACGACCTCGTCGTCGTGGCCGACTATGCCCCGGTCTTCCGGGTCGAGAACTTCGTCGGCAACGAGGCGAGCTTCGCCGGCATCCAGGTGGACGACAGCTTCGTCGCCACCGACGAGCTGTTCCACTGAGCCGACGCCCGGCCGCGATCGGGCGAGGTCGGCCCGCCGGTACGGGCGCTAGCTTTCGAGTCGCTGCCGCAGGGGCGCGGCGCCGGCGGTGATCGCCGGTAGCAGCGCCGTCGCCGGCGGCAGCAACTGGGCGGCATAGAACCGCGCGCTCGCCAGCTTGTCGCCGGCAAGGCGATCGCCCGCGCCGGCCGCCGCCAGCGCCGCCCGCGCCAGAAGAAAGCCGCCGACGGTGGTCGCGAACATGCGCAGATAAGGGGTAGCGCCGGCCGCCGCGTCGTCCGGATCGACGTGCTTCCGCTGCAGCCACTCGGTCGCCCTCTGCAGCGCCTCGAGCGCGGCGCGCAGCGACGCCGCGAGGTCGGCGTGACCCGCGCGCGCCAGCGCGTCGAGATCGGCCGAGAGTTCCTTGAACCAGTCCCAGGGCAGGCGGCCGCCCTCCAGCGCGAGCTTGCGGCCGACCAGGTCGAGCGCCTGGATGCCGTTGGTGCCCTCGTAGATCATGTTGATGCGGGCGTCGCGCAGGTGCTGCGCCGCGCCGGTCTCCTCGATGTAGCCCATGCCGCCGTGCACCTGCAGCGCGTCGGAGGCGATCTCGAAGCCCTGATCCGAGCACCAGGCCTTGACCAGCGGGGTCATCAGGTCGAGGCGTTCGCCGGCGCGCCGGCGCGCCTCGGGATCGGCGGCGCGCAGCGCGTGATCGAAGCAGGCGGCGGCGCTGTAGACCAGCGCCCGCATCGCCTCGATGCGCACCTTGCCCGCCAAGAGCATGCGGCGCACGTCGGGATGCTCGATGATGCGCGCCGGCCGCGCCGCGTCGCCGTCGCGCCGTGCCCCCTGCACCCGCACCTGGGCGTAGGTCCGCGCGCCCTGCCAGGCGCGCTCGGCGATCGCCAGGCCCTCGAGCCCCACCTGCACGCGGGCGAGGTTCATCATCGTGAACATCGCCCGCATGCCGCCCTGCTCCTCGCCGACCAGCCAGCCGATCGCTCCCTCGTCGTCGCCGAACGACATCACGCAGGTCGGGCTCGCATGGATGCCGAGCTTGTGCTCGAGCGACACGCAGCGCAGGTCGTTGCGGCGCCCGAGCGAGCCGTCGTCGTTGACCAGGAACTTCGGCACGAGGAACAGCGAGATGCCGCGCGTGCCGGGCGGCGCGTCCGGCAGCCGCGCCAGGACCATATGGACGATGTTCGGGGTGTAGTCGTGCTCTCCGAAGGTGATGAAGATCTTCGTGCCGCGGATGCGGTAGTGGTCGCCCTCGCGCTCGGCGCGGGTCCTGAGCGCGCCGACGTCGCTGCCGGCATGCGGCTCGGTCAGGCACATGCTGCCGGTCCACTCGCCGCTCACCAGCTTCCCGAGATAGCGCCGCTTCTGGTCGTCGGTGCCGAAGCGCAGCAGCAGCTCGACGCCGGCCTGGGTCAGCAGCGGGCAGAGGCCGAACGCCATGTTGGCGCCGTGCCACATCTCGCTGATCGCGGTCGCGACCGTCCAGGGCAGGCCCTGGCCGCCCCAGTCCTCGGGAAACGGCACGCCGTTCCAGCCGCCTTCGACGAAGGCTGCATAGGCCTCCTTGAAGCCGTCCGGCGTGCGCACCACGCCGTTCTCGAGCCGGACGCCTTGCCGGTCGCCGCTCTGGTTGAGTGGCGCCAGCTCGTTGGCCGCAAACTTGGCGGCGGCCTCCAGGACGTCGTCGACCAGGTCCGGCGTCGCCGCCTCGTAGCCCGGCAGCCGGCCGATCGCGCCGAGATCGGCGACGTGGCGGAGCACGAAGCGCATGTCGTCGAGCGGGGGAGTGTAGCCGGTCATCGCAGCTTCCCGATGGGCCTCCAGAGCGCCTTGCCTGTCGGCGGCCCGGAGGCATGCTCCTCAAGCACCGTCTAAAGTATCGCGCCGGGGTTCAGCATCCCTTTGGGATCGAGGGCTTCCTTGATCCGGCGCATCAGCGCCAGCTCGAGCGGCGACTTGCGGGCGGCAAGCTCGGCGCGCTTCAGGCGGCCAATGCCGTGCTCGGCGCTGATCGTGCCGCCGAGTGCTGTGACCAGATCGAACACCCGCCGCTGCACCTCCATCTTGCGGGCGATGAAGGCCTCGGCCGCCATCTGCTCCGGCTGCAGCAGGTTGTAGTGGATGTTGCCGTCGCCGAGATGGCCGAACGGCATGATGCGCACGCCAGGGATGGCGCGGCCGAACTGCTGCGCGCCGCGCGCGATCAGCGCCGCCACCTGCGATACCGGCACCGCCACGTCGTGGCGCAGCACCACGCCCTCGTGCGCCATCGCGTCGGTGGGGTTCTCGCGCAGCGCCCAGATCGCCTTGCGCTGCGCCTCGCTGGCGGCGATCGCGCCGCCTTGCACCAGGCCCTGCTGCATGGCCTCCTCGAGCGCTTGCTCGAGGCGTGCGGCGAGGCCCTCCTCGAACGACCAGGCGACTTCGGCCAGCACGTACCAGGGCGCCGGCTCGGGCAGAGGCCGCCGGGCGCCCGGCAGATAGCGCAGCACGAGTTCGACCGCCGGCCCGGCCATCAGCTCGAAGGCCCCGACAGTCTCGCCCAGCCGCTCGCGAAACAGTGCCAGCAGCGCCACCGCCGCCTCGGGCGAGGCGACCCCGAGCCAGGCGGTCTGGCGCTCGCGCGGCCGCGGCACCAGCCGCAGCACCGCCGCGGTGATGACACCGAGCGTGCCCTCGGCGCCGATGAACAGCTGCTTCAGGTCGTAGCCCGTATTGTCCTTGCGCAGCGCCCGCAGGCCGTCCCAGATCTGGCCGTCCGCCAGCACGACCTCGAGCCCGAGCACCAGCGCGCGGGCCATGCCGTGGCGCAGCACCTCGATGCCGCCGGCATTGCTCGACAGATTGCCGCCGATCTGTGCCGAGCCCTGCGCCCCGAGCGCCAGCGGGAACAGCCGGTTGACCCCGGCCGCGGCGTCCCGCACGGTCTGCAGCACGCAGCCGGCCTCGACCGTGATGGTGTCGTTGAGCGGGTCGACCCCGCGGATCCGGTTCAGCCGGCCGAGCGAGAGCACCGCCATACCACCGGAATCGTCCGGCACGCCGCCGCCGACCAGCCCGGTATTGCCGCCCTGCGGCACGACCCGCACCCCGGCCGCGTGGCAAAGCGCCAGCAGCGCCGCCACCTCCTGCACATCCGCCGGCCGCAGCAGCAGTGGCGAGCGGCCGCGCCCGGTGCCCCAGGTCTCGACGACATGCGGCGCGATACGCTCGCGATCGGTGGTCCAGCCGCGCGGCCCGACCCGCCGGTCGACCTCCTCGAGGAAGCCGGCGGGGAAGGGCGCCGGGCCGGCGGCGGGTTGGCGGGCCGTGGACATGGCCGTCTATCTACAGGCCGGCTCGGTCGGCCGCAACGGCCTGGGCGGCCGGCATGGCCCCGGCCGGTCGGTCGGTTGACAGGCGCGCGGCGATGCCGTACCGCGACCTCGCGGCGGGCACCGCTCCGCGCCGGCAGGGGAAAGCAGGATGGATCAGGCGGCGCTTCGCAGCGCGATCGAGGATGCGTTCGAGCAGCGCGAGCAGATCGGCCCCGGCACCGGCGATCCGGTGCGCGCCGCCGTCCAGGCGGCGCTCGACGGCCTCGATGCCGGCCTTTTTCGCGTCGCCGAGAAGGTCGACGGCGTCTGGCAGGTGCATCAGTGGCTGAAGAAGGCCGTGCTGCTGTCGTTCCGCCTGCGGCCGCTGGAGACGATCGCGGGTGGTCCGGGTGGCGCGCACTGGTGGGACAAGGTGCCCTCCAAGTTCGCGGGCTGGACCGCCGAGGACTTCTCCGGCGCCGGCTTTCGCGCCGTGCCGGGCTGCGTCGTGCGTCGTTCCGCCTACATCGCGTCCGACGTCGTGCTGATGCCGTGCTTCGTCAATCTCGGCGCGCATATCGATAGCGGCACGATGATCGACACCTGGGCGACGGTCGGCAGCTGCGCCCAGATCGGCAAGAACGTGCACGTCTCCGGCGGCGCCGGGATCGGCGGCGTGCTCGAGCCGCTGCAGGCGGAGCCCGTGATCGTCGAGGATGACTGTTTCATCGGCGCGCGCTGCGAGGTGGCCGAGGGCGTCATCGTCGGCCAGGGCGCGGTGCTCGCCATGGGCACTTTCATCGGCGCCTCGACCAAGATCGTCGACCGCGCGACCGGAGAGGTGCATCGCGGCCGCGTGCCGCCTTATGCGGTGGTGGTGCCCGGCACCATGCCTGGCGGCGAGATCGCCGGCCGGCCCGGCCCGGCACTCGCCTGCGCCGTGATCGTCAAGCAGGTGGACGCCCGCACCCGCGCCAAGACGTCGATCAACGAGCTGCTGCGTGCATGATCGAGCTGACCGATCCGGTTGCGCTCACCCAGGCGTTGATTCGCTGCCCCAGTATCACACCCGAGGACGCCGGGGCGCTGGACGTCGTCGAGGGCGCACTCGGGCGGTTGGGCTTTCGCTGCCACCGCCTGACCTTCGCGACGGCGGGCCCGCCGGTGGCCAACCTCTACGCCCGCTACGGCCGGGCGAGGCCCACCATCGTCTTCGCCGGCCACACCGACGTCGTGCCGCCCGGCGACCTTGCAGCCTGGCGCGCCGGACCGTTCGCCGCCGAGCTGATCGAGGGCCATGTGCACGGCCGCGGCGCCGTCGACATGAAGGGCGCGATCGCCTGCTTCATTGCGGCGACGGCGCGGCTGCTCGCCGAGCGGCGGCCGGCGGGCTCGATCGGCTGCCTGATCACGGGCGACGAGGAGGGCCCGGCGATCGACGGCACGCAGAAGGTGCTCGCCTGGCTACGCGAGCGCGGCGAGGCGCTGGACGCCTGTCTGGTCGGCGAGCCGACCAATCCGGAGCAGCTCGGCGAGATGATCAAGATCGGCCGGCGCGGCTCGATGACCGGCCGGCTGACGGTCCACGGCGTGCAGGGCCACGTCGCCTATCCGGAGCGGGCCGACAATCCGATTCCGCGCCTGCTGCGCATGCTCGCCGCCCTGAGCCGCGAGCCCCTGGACCAGGGCAGCGCCGTCTTCCAGCCGTCGCGCCTGGTGATCACCTCGATCGACGTCGGGAACCCGGCGAGCAACGTGATCCCCGCCGCGGCGCGCGCGACCTTCAACATCCGCTTCAACGACCGCCATACGCCGGGCAGTCTCGAGGTGCTTCTGCGCGAGCAGTTGCGCCGGGTCGACGATCATCACGAGCTGGCCATCAGCACCAGCGGCGAGGCGTTCGTGACCGCGCCGGGGCCGCTCAGCGAGCTGCTCGCCGGCGCGATCCAGGACGAGCTCGGCCGCACGCCCGAGCGCTCCACCTCGGGCGGCACCTCCGATGCCCGGTTCATCAAGGACGTCTGCCCGGTCGTCGAGTTCGGCCTGGTCGGCCGGACCATGCACCAGGTCGACGAGCGGGTCGCGGTCGCCGACCTCGAGGCCCTGACCCGGGTCTATCGGACGTTCCTCGAGCGCTATCTGGCGCTGGCGTGAGCCGCCGAGGCGCGTGATGCCCGATCAGGCGGAGGTCTTCCACTCGATCTACGGCGCCTACCGGCTGGCCTGGCTCGACCGCGCGGGCATGGGCCACTTCAACCTGTCGGTCGACGGCTTCTGGCACTCCTTCTTCGCCGCGGTCCTGGTGGCCCCTGGCTATGCGCTGCTGGTGGCGCGCGATCTGTTCGGCCGCGCCGACGAGATCAATGCGGCTTGGGCCCTGCTGGTGGAGATTCTCGCCTATGGCATCGGCTGGGCGGCGTTTCCCCTGATCGCGCTCGGCGTGACGCACGCGCTGGGCCTGTCGCGCAACTATGCGGCGATGATCATCGCCACCAACTGGGCGGCCGTCATCCAGATCGGCACGTTTCTCACGGCGATCGCGCTCGGCTTCGTGCTGCCGCCGCTCGGCGGCCTGGCGATCGTCTTGGCCACCGGCGCCATCCTGTTCTACCAGTGGTTCGTGATCCGGACCGCGCTGGACACCTCGGCCGGCATCGCGATCGTGCTGGTGCTGGTCGACCTGCTGGTGAACTTCATGATCAACGCCGGCGCCGACGGGCTGGTGTAGACGGCGGCCGCCGCGCTCAGTAGTCGACGCGCACGAGATAGAGGCCGAAGGCCGGCGCGGTCGGTCCCGCCGCGGCCCGGCTCCTGGCCGCCAGCACCGCCTCGATCCGCTCGACCGGCCAGCGCTGCTGGCCGATCAGCTTCAGCGTGCCGACCATGTTGCGCACCTGGTGGTGCAGGAACGAGCGCGCCCGCACGTCGATCTCGAGATGCGTGTCGCGGCGCGCCACGCTCATCCAATCGAGCGTCTTGACGGGCGACTTGGCCTGGCAGAGCGCGCCGCGGAAGCTGCTGAAGTCGTGCCGGCCGAGGAGACGCGAGGCCGCCTCGTGCATCACCTCGGCATCGAGGCGGCCCGGCACGAACCAGGCGTGGCCGCGCTCGAGCGCCAGCGGTGCCGGCCGGTTCACGATCAGATAGCGGTAATGGCGCGCGCGTGCCGAGAAGCGGGCATGGAAATCGGGTGCGACCCCCGCCGCCTGCAGTACCACGATCGGCAGCGGCCGCAGATGGTGGTTGAGCGCATTGCGCAGGGTGTCGAGCGGCACCTCTCGCCCGAGGTCGAGATGCGCGACCTGGCCCAGCGCGTGCACGCCGGCGTCGGTCCGGCCGGCGGCGTAGGCCGTCACCGTCTCGCCGCAGAACGCCGTGACCGCGGCTTCCAGCGCCTGCTGCACGGAGGGGCGGTCCGCCTGCCGCTGCCAGCCGCAAAACGGGCCGCCGTCATATTCCAGGGTCAGCTTGTAGCGGGGCATGGCCGGCCCAGCCGCGTGCCGACCGGCACGGGAAAGCCCCGCAGGAACGCATCCGCCGGCAGCGGCCTGCCGCCGGCCCGCTGCACCAGGGTGAGCTCGAGACAGCCCTCGCCGCAGGCCACGGTCAGACGCTCGTCCAGCACCTCGCCGGGCGCACCGCCGTGCGCGCCGGGCACGACGCGGCCCGCGAGCACCCGGATCGTGCCGTCGCCGATCTCGGTCCAGCAGCCGGGCCGGGGGTTGAGCGCCCGCAGCTGCCGCTCGAGCAGCGCGGCCGGCCGTGTCCAGTCGAGCCGGCCCTCCGATTTCTCGATCTTCGCGGCATAGGTCACGCCTGCCTCGGGCTGCGGCCGCGGCCGAGCCCGGCCGGCGGCGAGGTCGTCGACCGCGGCGACGACCATGCCGGCCGCGAACTCGGCAAGCGCGTCGTGCAGGCTCGCCGCCGTGCTGTCGTCGGCGATCGCCAGGCTGCGGCTGGCGATGACTGGGCCGGTATCGAGGCCCGGCTCCATCAGGAAGATCGTGATGCCGGTCTCATGGTCGCCCGCCAGCAGGGCGCGCTGGATCGGCGCGGCACCGCGCCAGCGCGGCAGCAGCGATGCGTGCAGATTGATGCAGCCGAGCCGCGGCGCGTCGAGAATGGCGCGGGGCAGGATCAGGCCGTAGGCGGCCACCACGGCGAGATCGGCCTGCAGGGCGGCGAACAGCTTCTGCGCCGCAGGATCGCGCAGGCTCGCCGGCGCCCGCACGGGGATCGCCAGCTTCTCGGCGGCGCTTTGCACCGCCGAAGGACGTGGCCGCCAGCCCCGCCCGGCAGGCCTGGCCGGCTGGGTGTAGACAGCGACCACCTCGTGCCGGCTCGCGGCGAGCGCCCGCAGGCTCGGCACCGCGAACGCCGCCGTGCCCATGAACACCAGCCGGCATGAGGACGCCTCGTCCGACGTCGGCGCGGAAGCCATGGGGGCGGGGGGCATCGGTCAGGCGCTGGCGCGGCTGCGCGCCCGCCTCGCCTTCTGGAGCTTGCGCAGAATGAGTGTGCGCTTCAGGGCCGAGAGGTGGTC
>DASUGG010000053.1:0-15483 GCA_036274135.1 Geminicoccaceae bacterium | reverse complement strand
GGGCGATCAGCAGTTCGCCGAGGCGGTGCGCCGGAAGCTCGTGCTGGAGATCGCCGGCGCCGCCCCGCCCCTGCGCCTCGCGCGCGACTGACTTCTCCGCCGCGCGGCGCGCCCCTCGCCGACCTCGGGCCGCATGCCGCGTGCCGCAGAGCTCCTGGCCTACCTGCAACGCCGCGCGCTCGCCGGAATCGCCCTGCTCGCCGGATCGGCCGCGATCGTGATCGACCCGCGCTGGCCATGAGCCCTGAAACATTTGATACCAAGTGCCCGGCTGCGCGACATCAGCCTGAAGCATTTCGCTCCTAGAAGCGTACGCGGCCCCAACCGGCTGCCGAGTGCGTCCTTTGGGAGTGACGACCATGATCGCGAGAACGGCGACGATCAGACGCTTCAGCCACAGTGTCGTGCTGCCGCACACCGATCTTCTGGCGGCGGCACTGGGCGTGCTGCGTACCGCCATCGAGGGCGTCCGCTGGACCGTGTGGCGCCAGTACCAGGTGCGGCGGACCCGGCGGCAGGTCGCGAACCTGTCGAATCACCTCCTCGACGACATCGGGCTGTCGCGGTCGATGCTGCTCGGCGCCACGATCCGGCGCGTCCGCGAGGAGGAGGCGATCCGGCGCGGCGCCGCTTGGTGAGCCCTGGCGCCGGCGCTCGCCGCTCAGGAAGACCAGCGCGCCCTTGACCTCAGCCTCGTCGAGGTCCATGCCGAGGCCGGGCGGGTCGGGCGCCCGCCGGCGGATGCAGCTCTTCGGAGCGTTGATGGACCGGCGGGTGCGATGCATCATCGGCTGCGCAGCATGGGAGGACGGCCATGTCCGAGCCGCATTGGCGCATCACGGGCCCGCATCTGGTCAATTGCAACTGCGCCTACGGCTGCCCCTGCCAGTTCAATGCGCTTCCCACCTACCGCTCCTGCGTCGCGATCGCGGCCTGGCAGATCGAGGAGGGGCATTTCGGCGGAACGCGGCTGGACGGCCTGCGCGCGATCAACATCTGGGCCTGGCCGGGCGCGGTGCACGAGGGTGACGGCGGCATGCTGTCGATCATCGATGTGCGCGCCGACGCGGCGCAGCGCAAGGCCCTCGCCGCGATCCTCCAGGGCGAGCAGGCCGAGCCAGGTGCCGTGATGCTGCAGATCTACCGCTCGATGTGCACCGTCTGCCACGAGCCGCGCTTCGAGCCGATCGACCTCGCGATCGACGTCGAGGGCCGCACGGCCAGGATCGAGGTGCCGGGCCTGATCGAGACGGTGGTGGAGCCGATCCGCAACCCGGTCACCGGCGCCCTGCACCGGGCCCGGATCGACCTGCCGATGGGCAAGGAGTACCAGCTGAGCGAGGTCGCGAGCGGCACGACCAGAGCGGGCGGGCCCGTGCCGCTGCGCTTCGCCGACCGGCACGCCCACCTGGTCTACAACACGCTGACCTCGGCCGGCCCGCTGGCGGCGTAGGGCCGTCCGAGCGGCCGCCGCGGCCGGCGTCAGCGGCCGACCTTCCAGTGAATCATGCCGAAGATGAACAGGACGCAGAAGGCGAACAGCCCGAGCCCTGTGGCATAGAACGGGCCGGCCTGGGCGGCGCTCGCCACGAACAGCCCCAGCAGCGCCAGCACCCCCATGACCCCACCCAGCACGAAGCTGCCCATCTCCTCACCTCTCTGCCGTACGCTCACGAGCAAGCTGGCCCCCTCGCCGCCCGGCAACCGGGCGCGGAAACCCTGCCGATCGGTCGGAGGGAGCCGCCAGCGACGCCGATGATCGTGCCGGTGATCGCGAATGGCAACCCCCGGCTGTTGAACCCGCACGGCATGACGGCCGCCGCCGAGGCCGTCGAAGGGATCGACCCGCTTCCGACCGCACGTCGCTCCGGCGGCAGATCGCTCTCGCGCATCGAGCTGGAGCCGCGTGCTTCGCACGACGACCACCGCTGGCGACCGCGGCGCATCGGGTGATCCGCTAGGCCTCCAGCGGCAGGCCCATCGCGTCGCGGCGTGCGTCGCCGTCCGGGTGGAATGCCGCCGGCGGCTCGCTCACCCGGCCGTCCACCAGCGCCCGCAGGCGGGCGGTCCGGCGCAGGACGACGTCCTGCCGACCGATTGGCGCGATCAGGCCCATGCGCCGGAACCGGGTCATCGCCCGGCTTACGGTCTCGATCGTGAGGCCGAGATGGTCGGCGATGTCCTGGCGCGACATCGGCAGATGCACGACGTTGCGGAGCGGCCGATCGGCGCGTTCCGCCAGACCGAGCAGGAACGAGGCGATCCTCTCGTCGGCGCTCTTGCGGCCGAGCAGCAGCATGTGCCGCCGCGCCTGCTCCAGCTCGGCGCAGGCGAGGCGGAACAGAGCCTGCGCCAGCTCCGGATTCGTCCGCGCCGCCGTCTCGACGGCCCGCCTCGGATAGCGGATCAGGGTCGTGGACGAGACCGCCTCGGCGCTGCAGCCATGCCGCTCCGGAGCGGTGAGGCCGAAGCACTGGCCGGCCCCCGGGAAATCGGTCACCAGGCGGCGGCCATCGGCGATCACCTTGTAAAGGCGCACCGTGCCGGCGGCGATGCGAAAGCAGTGCCGGGCCGGATCGCCCTCGATGACGATGGTCTGACCCGGGCCGACCGTCACCGTGGCGCCGATCCCGGCGAACGCCGCCAGCTGCGCGAGGTGGTGCGCGCAGCCCCGGCCGCGCTGCTCTTCATTATCCTTCGGGTGGCCTGCGAGAGAGGTCGCCCTCGCCGCGCTCCCCGCCGGGACGGGCGCCGCGCCAACGGAGCCCGGGGCCAGCAGGCGGGCGCCGCGGCGCAGATCGCGGAGCGAGGCGTGCGAGATGCTCATGGTCGCCGGGCGGCTTTGCAGCCCTCCAACGATGCGAACGGCAGGCGGTCCCGCTGCCGCGGTGCACGCCTCGCCCCCGCTCGCCGGCAGGGCGCGACGCGCCCTGCAAGGAGATGCTCACGGAACTCCGCCGCGGCAAGGCGCGGTGCGGTTCCGGAGCCGGGACGTGTTGTCGCGCGGGCGCCACCGCGGACGGCTCAGTGCACCTCGAGGATGAGCTCCTCGATCATCGGGCCGAGACCGGCCGTGAGCCCGCCGTCGACGACGAGGTTCGCGCCATTGACGAAGGCGGCCTCGTCGGCGGCGACGAAGGCGATCGCGGCGGCGATGTCGTCGGGCCGGCCGACGCGGCCGACCGGGTACCAGCGCGCCAGCTTCTCGAACACCTGCGGGTCGCGCGCCAGACGCTTGCGCCAGGACGGCGAGCCGGTCTGGATGGTCCCCGGGCTCACCATGTTGGCGCGGATGCCCTTCGGCCCGTATTCGGTCGCGAGCGAGCGCGTGAAGTTGAGAAGCCCTGCCTTGGCGGCGCTGTAGCCCGGGTTGCCGAGCGCCAGCAGGCCGTTGACCGAGCCGATGTTGACGATCGCCCCCCTGCCCTCGCGCAGCATCGACGGCAGCACCGCACGCGTCACCAGGAAGGCGCCGGTCAGCGTGCCGTCCAGCTCGCTCTGCCAGTCCTCGGGCTCGGTCTGCGCGAGATTGCCCTTGAGCGCCCGGGCCGCGTTGTTGATCAGCACGTCGATCCGCGCGAAGGTCGCCAGGGTCTGGTCGACCGCGGCGGCGACGGCGGCCAGGTCGGTGATGTCGGCCGCGAGCGCGAGCGTGCGGGTCTCCGATCGCCGCAGCTCCTGCGCGACCTCCTCGGCGGCGGCGCCGTCGCGATCGAGGACGGCGACGCAAGCGCCCTCGGAAGCCAGACGCAACGCGGTCGCGCGGCCGATGCCGCGGCCAGCGCCGGTGATCAGGGCGATCTTGCCGTCATACCGCTTCATGCGCTTTCCCCCGGCTCGTCGAGCACCGCGAGCGCGCTTCGGATGTGCGCGAGGCTCGCGAGCCGGATGTGGCCGTAGTTGTAGAACGCGAGGCCGGCGAGCCCCACCTCCTTCAGCCGGCGCGCCGCGGCGACCGTCTCGGCGCCGCCCGCGAGGTCGGGAAAGCTCGGCCGCAGGATGAAGTGCAGCGGCGCCTCGTCGCCGGCCCGCGCGCGCACGTGCCAGGCGTCGCAGAACGCCTGCTCGGCGCTCGCCTGGTAGGCCGGAACCTCGAGCGCGTCGGCGACGCCCGCCAGCATGGCGAAGTCGCTGCCCTCGAGCCAGCAGGCGGCGCTCGGCCGCTGCACGGTCGGGATGACCGCCAGCCGCGTGTCCGCCGGCATCACCGCCTTCACCGCGGCGACCAGGTCGGCGACCGCGCGGCAGCGCCAGTGCAGGAACTTCGCCCATTCCGGCTCGGCGACCATCTCGCTCTCCCACCAGGCGGCGGCCGTCGCCTCGGGCACCGCGAGATCGGCGGCGAACCAGCGCTCGAGCAGGGCGCGCGCTCTCGCCTGCAGGCGGTCGGCGTCGACGTCGGCGGCCTCGGCGGCGCGCTTGCTGGCCTCGGCGAAGCACAAGGCCAGCAGCGTCTTGGCGTAGCGGTCCAGCGGCAGCAGCGCGAACTCGTGGTGGTAGCCGTGGTCGTAGGGCAGCCAGCCCGGCGTCTCGAGCACGACCCGGTTGATGTCGTAGCGATCGACCAGATCGCCGCACAGGTTGACGACGTAGTCGCGCACCGCCGGATGCGCCGGGCACAGGCTGTAGGGATAGGGATCGCCGAACGCGTTGCGGCTGGTGAACTCGGGATGCTGCAGGCCGAGCGGCGTGTTGTGCAGGCAGACCACCCAGGCGCAGCGCTCGAGATCGGGCGCGCACTTGTGCAGCTCGGCGAAGCCGTCGAACTCCTCGACCAGCGGGTTGACGATCGGCCGAATGTGGCCGTAGCGCTCCGGCCGCGCCTTGAAATAGACCGTGCCGTCCTTGGGGAAGTAGACCTTGCCCGAGCCGCCGTGCGGCCGCACGAACTTGCCGGCGTGGTAGCTGGCGGCGAGCGTGAGCGTGTTGATGCCGAGCGGCCGCACTCGCTCGAGCACGGCGTCCAGCCCTTCGTCGGCGAGATCCCAGGGATAGGTGTAGAGTCCCTTGTACATCAGGCGCCCCCGTCGTGTTCCGCCGTATGCCGGCGGCCGCCCAGCTTGAACGCGGCGACGGCCTGCGCCGGATCGATCACGCGCCCGCCCTTGATCGCCAGGTCGTCCATGCCGCCTCCCCACTGGCCTCACGCCTGATCGCCGGACGATCTCACAAGTCTCGCGGCATGTCAGGCGGGAATCGGTCGGCCTCGACGGATGCTCGCAACGGCCGCCCGGTGCGCTATGCTGATCCTGCGAGGTCGAGGCAGGAAGGCGGGGATGTTCTGGCGCGAGAAGAGCCTGGCGGAGATGAGCGAGGCGGAGTGGGAATCGCTCTGCGACGGCTGCGGCCTGTGCTGCCAGATCCGCGTCGAGGACCCGGCCGGCGCGATCGCGCTGTCGGATGCCGCCTGCCGCTTCCTCGACCTGTGCAGCCATCGCTGCAAGGACTACGCGCATCGCCAGCAGAACGTGCCGGACTGCATCAAGGTGACGCCAAGCAATGTGCGCGAGCTGCACTGGCTGCCGCACAGCTGCGCCTACCGGCTGGTGGCGTTCGGCCACGACCTGCCGGACTGGCATCACCTGGTGTGCGGCGATGCCGAGCGGGTGCACACCGAGGGCCCCTCGATGCGCGGCGATCTGGTCAGCGAGGACGACGTCGAGTGGCCGGACTGACGGCGCGCGAGGCCCGGCCGCTCAGCCGAGCAGGTGGCGCAGCGGCACCGCGACGAACCAGAGCATGAAGGTGAGCGCCGCGAGCATCAGGCCGTCGATCCGGCCGACGGTGTCGCCGCGCGGCGCGAGCCGCGCCAGCAGGATCAGCAGCAGCATGGCGTGCAGCGGCGCCAGATACTCGATGCCGGCCAGGAGACCGCCGACCGGCGTCGTCCAGATCAGGACCAGCGCCGTCGCGGCCGCCAGCACGGCCGCGCTGCCGGCGAGCATCGACGCGCCGCGCACGCCGAGCCGGACCGCCAGCGTGCCCTTGCCGATGCTGCGGTCGGCGGCGCGGTCCGGCACGCCCGCGAGGACGATGCTCGGCAGCACGGCGAGGCCGAGCGGCAGGCTCAGCAGCCAGGGCGCCGGGTCGGCGAGCGCGCCGCCCTGCAGGACGAAGCCGCACAGGATGGCGCCGGTCGCGTGCGTGAGCCCGACGTCCAGCTCGCCGAGACCGCGGTGGCTCAGCGCCAGCGGCGGCAGCGTATAGCCCAGCGCCAGCGCCGCCATGGCGAGCAGCAGGGCGCCGCCCGCCGCCGGCTGGGCCGTGCCCGTCAGGGCCGCGGCGCCGCACACGAGCGCGAGGCAGAGCGTCGCCGCGATCGCCCTCCTGGCGGCGGCGATGCCGAGCCTGCCGTCGACCAGGATCCGCGAGCCGCCGGTGAACGGGCCGAAATTCACATTGACCCGATCGCTCTCGAGATCGAGCAGGTCGTTGCTCAGCACGGTCGCCGCTTCGAGGAAGAACAGGGTCGCCAGCCCCCACCAGAAGACCGCGACGTCGAGGCTACCGCCGGTCGAGGCCAGCAGCGCGCCGAGCAGGTAGGCGAGCCAGGCCATGGGATGGAACTGCAGGCGCAGCGCCTGCAGCCAGGCGAGGGTGCTGCGGCCGATCCGCCGCGCCGGCGAGAAGGCGCCCTGCGCCAGGGCGTGGCCGCGCCGTTCCGCCATCTCGAGCCATGCCTGTCGCTGCGCCGGCGCCGAACCTTTGATCGGCCCGAAGCGCAGCACGCGGCTCGTCGCGATGCCGCAGAAGCCGAGGCTCGCGTGCTTCATCGCGTTGTGGCCGGGCGCGCCGTAGATCCAGCGATAGACCCAGCCGGGCGTGTCCATGGTGGTGACGAGGTCGGCGGATCTGCCGCGCAGCAGCGGCCGCCAGCCGTCCGGCAGTTCCTCGAAGGCGAAGCCCGGCGCCAGCACGCGGTCGAGGAAGGCCTTCAGCAGACCCGGCATTGTGCCCCACCAGGTCGGGTAGACGAACACCAGGTGGTCGGCCCAGGCGATCAGCCGCCGGGCATGCCGCAGGTCCTTCTCGACCGGCTGGGCGGCGGGGTGGAAGGAACGCACGTCGCGATCGAAGCGCAGGTCGGCGAGCCACAGCTCGCGCAGCTCGACGCCGGCCCGCGCCGCGCCCTTGCGATAGGCCCGCGCGAGCGCGCCGCAGAAGCTGGCCTTGCGGGGATGGCCGACGATGATCAGGACCTTGAGAGCGGCCCGCCGCGCCTCGACGGACGCGCCGGCAGCGGCTTCGGCGATCGCCGGGCTGGGCTGGAGGATCCTCATGCTCGCCTGCCGGTGCTGGCCCCGCAGCTGTGAACCGCAGCGGCAGAGCGGAAGTTCCCGCCACCGCCAGCGGCCGCAGGGCGGGCCGGCCGACCGGCCGCAAAACGACTTCCAGCACGAACGCGCGCGACGTTTGACCGGCTGGCACCGATCGGGGCCGCCGCCGTTCGCCGCCCTCGCCGCCACGAGGACGGCCATGCCGTCAGCAGGAGACGATCCGGCCGCGGACGAGGCCCTCGATCGGGGATCCCGCCGCATCGCAGAAAACTGTTAATTGTCGTATCGCACGGGATCTTGCGCTCGACACGCGGATAGCGTATTTTACCGGGCAAGCCTGAAGAATGTCGCCAAGGTCATTTAGTTCCCATCTGCCGTGGTGATAAAGACAAAGGCACTCGTCGGAGGATAGAACCAGAAATGAGAGCGCGCATTTGCGACTGCTCAAAATTGATTGTCGGCGTCAGCGTGGTCACGTCACTTCTATGTGGCTGTGGTAGCATCCAGCTTTACAATCAAGCCAGAGATCAGACAGCGCAGGCTGCCAAACTGGACTGGGAAGAGGCGAAGATTGGCGAAGCGCTGGAAGCGGAGCAGCGCAATCTCGATTTTCTGCTCGAGCAAGAAAAACAGCTGATGGCGCGGCATACGCGGGCGCTCAGAGACCAGGAATATTTCGTTCTTGTTACCGATGCGGATGTCTCGCCGAGGGATTGGTGGCTCGAAGGCAGGATCAAGGAACGTCTGAGCGCGCTCGGCTTCGCGCCCGATGGCAATCAACCTTCAGCGTCGGTGAGGGGGCGGATTACGGCCTATCTGAACCGCGATATCGATGTGGCTGCAGAAGAGCAAGGGGTCGACAGGGCACGGGAAAGCCTGGCCGATCTCGGCGTGCCGGTAAGCTCGCTCGGCTGCGAGCTCTCCGGTCCATCCTCGTCGCTCGACGGGTTGGCGGCATCGGCCGTCCGGGACGGCACGCTCGCTGCCGGGCAGAGCGAGTCATGGAAGCAGCTCCGCGAGCCTCTCTACGCCGAGTATGTCGCGGCATGCAGCGAGCTCAATCAAGCGCGGCTCGCGCAACCCCCGGCCTTGGCCGGCCTCGCCGACGGAGAGATCACAACAGCTTACGCGGACTGGCAGGAAGCCCGGGCGCAGCTGGTCCGGCAGCAGGCCGCTGCAAGAGAGCAGACCGAGGCTTTCAACAAGGCGGTTCAAGCCCTCGAGGCGGCGCAGTCCTCGCCGCCGGCGGACGGGCCGATCCTGGTTTCCGCCTGCCCGCCCGGCGGCGCCGCTACCCCGGCCGCGAGCACCGGCAGCGCCGACGCGCCGGCCGCGGGGTCCGACCGGATCCAGGACCTGGTGACCAACGCGCAGTGCTGGCTGCAGCTTCTGGAGAGAACCGGCGCCGTCGGCGCCCTCGATGCCGTCGATGGAAGGCTCGAGGAGCTCGACAAGATCTTCAGGGCCGCGGCGGGAGAGCAGCTGCCGGAGCTCAGCCGGTCGCGCCGGCGGGCGGCGATCGTCCTCGCCGGAGCCCCGGCCCTGATCGACGATTTCGACGAGCTGACGGCATCGCTGAACAGCGTGCCGATGACCGCCCTTCTGATCGAGAAGCGCCGCCTCGAGGCGATGCGCATCGCGGCGCAGGGCCGCGTGGCGGCTGAGCAGAGGCGGGTGAGACTGTACGGCGACAAGCTCGCCGCCTTCGACGACGAGCTGCGGGCCTACAACCAGATCTTCGCCGAGCTAGCCGAGGTAGGGGAGCGCTGCCGGCAGAATCGCGCTCTCTGCGACAATGTCGAGGATCCGTTGTCGGTGCCGGTAACGGCAGCTCTGCGAGGCAGATTCAACCCTGACATCAAAGAACGTCTGTCCTTCGTGCTGGCGATGTACGGCTATTCGATCACGTCGATTCGCAAGCGGCAGGAGGAGATCGACTACGAGCTGATCGGCCTGCACTATGAAACCGGCCAGGATCAGGCGGTGGCGGCGCTCGGCCAGTGGGCCGGGGTCATCGGGCCGCTCGTCGACCAGCAGGCCGCCTATCACGCGTCGGGCATCAGGCCCGAGGAGCTCGCCAGCCTGATCTTCCAGGCGTTGCAGGCGGCCGGCGTCATCGCGATCGGCGTGGGGGTGAACTGAGATGGCACGGCCGACCCTCTTCGTCCTGGCGGCGCTGAGCGCGGCGCTGCCTGCATGCTCGACGCCCAAGGAGGTTCGCGAAGGCGCCAAGTGGTCCAGCGCACAGGTCGAGCTGGTGAAGACCGAGCTCCAATCCTACGGCAAGGCGAGCTCGGCCGCCGCACGCGAGCGCATGGCGAGCATCATCGAGCTGGAGCACGTGATTCAGGAGGTCGAAGCCAGGCGGGCCCTGCGGCTCGAATCGATGGCGAGGAGCGGCATGACCAACGAGGTGAGCGTCTACAACACGCTGATCGCGCTCGCCGACAAGATGGAGGAGCTGCAACTGACGGCCGCCGCCCGGGAAGCGGCGCTGGCGCAGCGCCTCGATGCCGGGATCGCCGAGCTGTCGCTGCCGACCTGGAGACTCGCCAGATCCGCCGAGCAGCTGGCCGCGCTCGGCGAGCCCCTGACCAGCGACGCGCGGGCGAGCTTTCTGCAGACGTACCTCCTCGGCGTCGGCAGGGAGTATGCTCGACTGCGCGAGGAAAGTGAGCGATCGGTGGCCGAGGGCAGCAAAGAGAGCGCAGCAAAAAGCAGTGACGTCAACCAGCAGGCTTCCGCATCCGGACAGTAGATACCATCGCTGCATCAAGGCAGGAGCGTCGAGGGGAGTCCCATCATGACAACGAAATCACATGATGACATGAGCGACGCCGAGAAAGTACAGTATCATCTTTGGTATCTGCACGCCATGGAGGCGCTCGATGCCGGCATCCGACTGATCCTGAAGGCGATCAATGGGGGATTGACGCGCGAGCAGCAGGGCAGAGCCGATCTGGCGCTGCTGCAGCTCAAGGGCGAGAAGAAGCAGCAGGAGGACCGGCACAGGGCGTTCGTCAGAGAACGCGAGGGGAGAATCCGGCCCCCCAGCCCGGAACACGTGGCCAGGGCCAGCCAGCTGGCGGACGACATCGATCAGGCGATCGCAGGCAGTCAGGCCGTCTCGGCCAGCCTCGCCCTCGTCGACGGGGCGCTCGAGCTCTTCAACGAGACGCAGAACGTGCCGGCGCCGGTTGAACCCGCCGGTTAGCGCCGGCCTTGCGCCGTCATTCCTGGCGAGGCGCGTCCGGAAGCCGCGGCAGCGCCGTGCCGATCATGCAGTCGCGGGTCACCAGCGCCGCGAGCTGCGCCTCGGCCAGCGCCTCGCTGCCGGTCGGGCGCATCGGCAGCACGATGTAGCGCAGATCGGCCGTGCTGTCGTGCACGCGGACCTCGACGTCGGCCGGGAGATGGGTGCCGAACTCGGCGAGCACGGCGCGCGGCTCGCGCACCACGCGCGAGCGGTAGGCGCGCGACTTGTACCAGTCCGGCGGCACGCCGAGCAGCAGGCGCGGATAGCAGGAGCAGAGCGTGCAGCAGATCACGTGATGGAGACGGGCGGTGTTCTCGACTGCGCGGATCGGGATGCTGCCGGCGTCAATGCCGAGCTCGCCGGCCGCGGCGTTGACGTCGTCGAGCAGACGCGCCTTGAAGGCGGGATCGACCCAGGCGCGCGCAACCACCCTGGCGCCGAGCGCCGGGTTGCGCGAGTCCAGATCCTCGATCGCGCGGCGCAGCTCCGCGGCGCTCAGCACGCCCTTGTCGATGAGCAGCTCGCCGACCGCCTCCGCCATCACCTGGTAGTACTCGAACGGCCGGTCCTCGATGTCGGGCTGAAACGGATGGCGATGGCCGTCGTCATGACGATGACCATGCGCATGGTCGTGGGACACGCTCATGAATCCTCCGCCTCGAGCCAGTGCTCGTAGATGTCGACGACGGCAGTGTCGGCGGCCGCACCGGCATAGTCCGGCCACAGCTCCTGCTGGCGGAAGCGGACGCGATACAGCGCGCGTTTCGGCAGGCCGTCGCGGCCGTAGGCCAGCTCCTCGGGATTGGCGAAGCGGCCGGCGATGCTCTCGACCAGGCCCCGCCGGCCGCGCAGATAGTGCGGCGTGCGGACATGGCCGGGCGGCCAGGCGACGCGCACCCGCACGCGCTGGCCGATCGCGAAGGCGTCAGGCATCGACGCCGCCCGGCGGGCGGCCGCTGCCGGACCAGCCGGCGGCGCGCCAGCGCGCCTCGACCTCGGCCATCTTGCGGCCGAGCTCGTCGACCGTGATCACGCCCTTCTCGAGCAGATTCTCGCCGATCGAGGCCATCCAGCGCTGGTAGTAGCTCATCTCGTCGTAGGCGCCGGGACCGAGCGCCTCGATGCCGCGGCGCAGCTCGTCGACGGTCATGATCCGCCGCTTGCGGTCGGCCAGCAGGCGGAGCAGCGCATCGACCCGCTTCTCCCACGGCGCATGCTCGTGATCGGCGCGGTCGACCGGGCCGGCCGGCTCGCCGCCCATATCGTGATGGCGTCGCATCCGCTTCTCCCCGCCCGCACTATCTCGCGTCGGGTCGAGGAGGGCAAGACGGTCCACGCGCCATGGGGGCGGCACGGCGGTGACTTCGGTGCGCCGCGTCACCGCGCCGCGCCGGTCAGGGGGTCTTCGCGCGATCAGTGCGCGTTGACCGCGGCCTTGTAGCGGGCGCGCCGCACGTGGCGGGGGAAGTAGTAGATCTTCTCCGCTACGTCGCGCGCATACTGGATGACGCTGAAGCGGGATTTGCGGAAGGCGATGACGCTGAAAGTCGAGACGCCGTACTTGCTCTTGTAGGTGGCGCGGCCGCCCCAGTCGTGCAGCGGTATGCCCTTGCCCTTGAAATGGCGCATCGCGTACCAGTGCAGCGCCTCGTTCGGCCGGTGCTGCTGGTACGGGCGCAGGCTGCCGTTGCCCCAGAACAGGCTGAAGTTGCGAAAGCCGGGATAGATGCCGGTCGCGATGCTGCGGCCTTCCGGGTCGCGCACGCGGGCGATCAGGAGGTCGCCCGAAGGATGCACGTGCCGGATCAGCTTCCGCACCCGGTCGATGCCGAAGGTCGGCCGCATGCCCTGCTTGGCGAACACGTCCTGCAGATGCTCATAGAACTCCTCGGCGAAGCCCTCCGGCGCCGCCTGCTCGATCGTGATGCCCGACTTTTCGGACTTGCGAATCGCCCGCCGGCAGGCGCTGGCCATGTCGGCGAACAGCTCGTCCTCGCTGCGCGTCAGATCGGTCTGGAAGCCGCGGACGGTGCGGCAGGGTATGCCGAGCTCGGCGACGCCCTCCGCCGACAGCCAGCGATCGATCACCTCGTAGTGCAGGCAGCCGAGCTGGCGGAAGGCGAAGCGCTCGAGGCCCCGCAGCGCATCGAGGCGCGCGACGTCGGGGTGCAGGTTGAAGCCCATATAGGCCGTGGTCCAGCCGCGAAACGGGCTGCCGAGGATCGGCACGCCGCAGCGGCGGAACAGGATGCCGCTGTAGAAGCCGGCGGTCTGGCCGTCCTGCTCGATCTGCGCGATCACGATCTCGCCGCCGGTGACCGCCTGCACGAACTCCAGCCAGCCGCGGCGCTGCATCACGATGCGGTCGGCATAGCCATCGAGAAGCTCCCAGTCGACCTGGTCGAACGGAAGGCGGTGGAAGGTGAGCACGCGCACCTCGAGTTGTGTGGCAGGCGCCGGGCAGGGCGGGCTCCGGCGAGGCTGGCAATGGTCGAGCTAGGAACCGATACCCGGAAGCGATGAAGATTCCGTTACTTCCGCGCGGACGGCCGGACTCCGCCGCCGTCGATCCGCCTCCGGGGTCCCGGCGCCCGACCGAGATCTCGCCCGTCGCCGGGACTTGGCCGGCATCGGCGCGCGAGCCCCGTATCGGCTCGCTACGTACCTTCGCCGGCCGGCAGGTCCGCCTCAGCGGGCGCCGACCGAGGCCTTGTAGCGGGCGCGGCGCAGGGTGCGGGGGAAGTCGTAGATCTTCTCCGCGAGATCGCGCGCATACTGGATCGCGCCGAAGCGCGACCTGCGGAAGGCGAACAGGCTGAACGGCACGACGCCGTACTTGGTCTTGTACGTAGCCCGGCCGCCCCAGTCGTAGAGCGGCAGCCCCTGCCGCTTGAAATGGCACATGGAATGCCAGTGCAGGGCCTCGTTCGGCCGGTGGAACTGGTACGGCCGCAGGCTGCCATTGCCCCAGAACAGGCCGAAGCGGCCGAAGCCGGCGTAGATCCCGGTCGCGATGCTGCGGCCCTCCGGATCGCGCGCGCGGGCGAGCAGAAGGTCCCCCGTGGGATGGACGTGCTCGATCAGCTTCTGCACGCGCTCGAGCGGATAGGTAGGCTTCATCTGCTGCTTGGCGAACACGTCCAGCAGGTGGGCGTAGTACTCCTCGGCAAAGCCTTCCGGCTCGGCGTGCTCGATCGTGACGCCGGATTTCGCAGCCTTGCGGATCGCCCGGCGACAGGCGCTGTCCATGTCGGCGAACAGCTCGTCCTCGCTGCGCGTCAGATCGGTCTGGTAGTTCCGCACGACCTGCGTCGCGAGCCCAAGTTCGGCGCCCTCTTCCGGCGCGAGGTAGCGGTCGGTCACCTCGTAGTGCAGGACGCCGAGCTGCCGGAACGCGAACCGCTCGAGCTCCCGCAGCGCGTCGATCCGCGACGCGTCAGGGTGCAGGTTGAAGCCCATGTAGGCGGTGTTCCAGCCGCGGAACGGGCTGCCGAGGATTGGCACGCCGCAGCGACGGAACAGGATGCCGCTGAAGAAGCCGGCGGTCTCGCCGTCCTGCTCGATCCGGGCGATCACGATCTCGCCGCCGGTGATCGAGCGCACGAACTCCAGCCAGCCGCGGCGCTGCATCAGCAGGCGATCGCCGAAGCCGTCCAGGACCTGCCAGTCGACCTGCTCCAGCGGCAAGCGGTGGAAGCTGAGCACGCGGACCTCGCGCATGGTGAAGGGGCGCCGGGCAGGGCGAGGACGGCTCGGCAAAGGCGCCGCGGCAAACCGTGCCCGAGGTCGCTAGCGATACGCCCGGACCGTTAAGGAACTGTTAATTCATCGATGATAGGCCGGATGCTGACCGCAGCGATCGGCACGATCGGACATGGCGAGCAGCGCCGGAACCTTCACGATCTCGCTCGACTTCGAGCTCTATTGGGGCGTCCACGATCACCGGACGCTGGCCGCCTACGGACGCAACATCCTCGGCGCCCGGGACGCGATTCCGCGCATGCTCGACCTGTTCGAGCGCTACGGCATGCGCGCCACCTGGGCGACGGTCGGCCTGCTGTTCTTCGATAGCAAGGCGGACCTCATGGACCACCTGCCCGAGCCGCGGCCGCGCTACGCCAATCCCACGCTCTCGCCCTATCCGCGGATCGGCCATATCGGGCCGAACGAGCGGCAGGACCCCTATCACTACGGCCTGTCGCTGATCCGGCGGATCCGCGACTGCCCCGGCCAGGAGATCGGCACGCACACCTTCTCGCACTACTACTGCCTGGAGCCGGGCGAGACCCCGGACGATCAGTGCGAGGCGACCTTCCACGCCGATCTGCTGGCGGCGCGGCGCGCCGCCGAGCGGCTCGGCATCACGCCGCGCAGCCTGGTCTTCCCGCGCAACCAGTATCGTCCCGACTATCTCGCGACCTGCCGCGCCGCGGGCATCGAGGTGGTCCGCGGCAACCATCCGGCCTGGTGGTTCCGCGCCGAGAGCCAGCGCCGCGAGAGCCTGGTCAAGCGCGCCTGCCGCCTGGGGGACGACTATCTGCCGCTGTCGCGCGCGGACTGCCTGCGGCCGGAGGCGCTGGAGGACGGCCTGGTCGACGTGCGGGGCAGCCGCTTCCTGCGGCCTCCCTCGCGCACCTTGCGCCCGTTCGACCCGCTGCGCCTGCACCGCATCACGGCCGGCCTGTCGCGCGCCGCCAAGCGCGGCGCGGTCTACCATCTCTGGTGGCACCCGCACAATTTCGGCGCCGAGCCGGACTACAGCCTGAGCCTGCTGGAGCGCGTGCTGCAGCATTTCCGCCATCTGGCGGAGGTCTACGGCATGCGTTCGGGCAGCATGCTCGAGGTCGCGCGGGAATGGCGGGTAGCGCAACGGGCGGCAGCGGCGGCGCCGGCCGACCCGGACGCCGCGGCGGTCGCCGGCCGCGCCGCCTGAGGCCTCTCCTGCGGGCC
>DASUGG010000052.1:0-3111 GCA_036274135.1 Geminicoccaceae bacterium | reverse complement strand
TCGGTCAGCGACCTGATGGTCGGGATGCTGTTCTTCTTCATCATCCTGCTGATGGCCTTCGCGCTCAACTACCGCAATGCCGAGCACCAGGCCGCCGAGACGGAGGCGCAGCTGATGCGCGAGCGTGACGCGGTCAGCGTCGTCAAGGACCGCCTCGAGGCGGAGCGCGACCAGCTGGCGGCCGAGCGCGATCAGCTGGCGGCGGAGCGGGACCAGCTGGCGCAGCAGCGCGACCGGATCGCCGCCGAGCGCGACGAGATCAGCGCGGTGACCGACTATCTGATGCGCGACAACCGGATCCGCAGCGACATGCTGGCGACGATCCTGGCGCAGCTGCGCGGGCGCGACGTCGAGGTGGTGCTGGATCCGAAGAACGGCATCGTGCGGCTGCCCGAGAGCCTGCTGTTCGACACTGGCGAGGCGGTGCTGGAGCCGCGCGGCGTGCGCGCCCTGCGCCAGCTCGCGGCCGTGCTCGCCCTGACGCTGCCCTGTTACAGCCGCGCCCCGGCAGTCCAGCAGAGCGACTGCCCGGCCACCGCCAAGCCGCTGCTCGAAGCGGTGCTGATCGAGGGCCATACCGACAACCGCCCGATCAGCACCTCGGCCTTCGCCGACAACTGGGAGCTCGCGTCGGCGCGCGCGATCAACACCTACAAGGCGCTGCTGGCGTACGAGCCGAGTCTCGCCGCGTTGCGCAACGAGCGCGGCGAGGCGCTGCTCGGGGTCAGCAATTACGAGGCGCAGCGACCGGTCTCGCTCGGGCCGACGCCGGAGGACCGCAGGTTGAACCGGCGCATCGACCTGCGTTTCCTGATCGCGGCGCCTTCGGAGGCGCAGCTCGACGCGATCCGCGGCCGCATGCGGGCGCCGGAGGACTCGCCGCTGGGGCAGCCGGGCGCGCGCTGAGCGCGCGATGGGCGGGGCGCGGGCGTGCCGCACCGGTCCGGGCCGATCACCGGCGTGGCGCAAGGCGGCCGCTGGTTCCGGCCCGGCGCGATCGCCGGGCGGCCCGCCCGAAACCGGCCGCCAGAGTCAAGAAAGGGCCGCCCGGGAGGACGACCCTTCCTTGGGTCCCATCTCATCAGTCGACGTTGGCCATGCCGTGGAGTCACCCGTTGCAAGAACCAACGTGGCGCCGACTCTAGCGTTTCGGAAATGTTCGTCAAGAGAATTATCGCCTACCGGTTGATATCCCGTAGCGCGTGACGCATCCTGCGGCGACATGCTAGGGAGGACGCATGCAGGCTTTTCGCGCAGCAGAGGGAGAGGGCGGCGACTGGCTCGCGGCCTGTCGGGCATGCGTCGAGCGGCTCGGGCCGCTGCCGCCCTCGGCCAATCTCGGGTTCGTCTACGCCAACGCGCCGCTGGCGGGATCGCTCGACCTGATCGCCGCCCGCCTGCGCGACGCCACCGGGGTGCGCGACTGGGTCGGCGCCGGCGGCGCCGGCGTCTGCGCGAGCGGCCAGGAGCATTTCGAGGGCGGCGCCATCGTGGCCCTGGTCGCCGCACTGCCGGAGCGCGCCTTCCGCCTGTTCGACCTGCAGCTGGACGGCCACGGCGATGGCGGCCGCAGCCTGGCGGAGGGCGGCCGGACCGGAACCGTCGGGCTCGGCGTCGTGCACGCCGCTGCCAGCCGGCCGGACATCGTCGACGCGATCGCCGGCCTGAGCGAGGCGACCGACGCCTTTTTGGTCGGCGGCCTCGCCTCCGCCGGCGACCTGCAGATCGCCGGCCAGCCGACCGAGGGCGCCCTGTCGGGCGTGCTGCTGGACGCCGCCGTACCGGTGATCACCGGCCTGTCGCAGGGCTGCACGCCGATCGGCCCGGTGCGCGAGGTGACGGAATGCCGCGGCCCGTGGATCAAGACCCTGGACCGTCGCCCGGCGCTTGCGGTGCTCAAAGAGGACATCGGCGAGGTCCTGGCGCGCGACCTGCGCAAGATCGACGGCTTCGTCCAGGCCGCGATCCCGCTGGTCGGCTCCGACCGGGCCGACTACCTCGTGCGCAACCTGCTCGGCGTCGACACCAACGGCGGCATGGTCGCGGTCGGCGAGGAGCTGCGCCGCGGCGATCGGCTGATGTTCGTCAAGCGCGACGGCGGCAGCGCCCAGGCGGATCTGCGCCGCATGCTGCACGATCTGCTGCGCCGCGCCGAGGGCCGCACGGTGCGCGGCGCGCTCTATCACAGCTGCATCGCCCGCGGGCCGCACATGTTCGGGCCGGACTCGGCGGAGCTGCGCGCAATCGAGGCGATGCTGGGCCCCGTGCCGCTCGCCGGCTTCTTCACCAATGGCGAGATCTTCCGCAACCGCCTATACAGCTACACCGGCGTGCTGACGCTGTTCCTCTGACGGCCCGCCGGCGCCGCATCGTCCCCGCAGCCCGGAGCCTGCCGTCGCCGTCATGACCCGCGAGTACCCGGCTCGACCCATCGTCGGCGTCGGCACGGTCGTGTGGCACGGCGACCGGGTGGTGTTGGTGCAGCGCGGCCGACCGCCGCGGCTGGGCCAGTGGAGCCTGCCCGGCGGCGCGCAGCGGCTCGGCGAATCCCTGGCCGATGCGGCCCGCCGCGAGGTCTTCGAAGAGACTGGCCTCGTGGTCGACCTCGGCGAGGTGGTGGCGACGCTCGACTCGATCGAGCGCGACCCGCAAGGCCGCATCCGCTACCACTATACCCTGATCGACTTCACCGCCGAGGCGCGCAGCGACGAGCTGGTGCCGGGCGACGACGCGGCCGCCGCCCGCTGGTTCGGGCTCGCGGAGCTCGAGGCGCTCGGGCTATGGTCGGAGACCCTGCGGGTGATCGAGCTCGCGCGACAGCACCGGTGCCGCTGCGGCCGGCGCACGATCACGCCTGGGACCTGACGCCGGCGGCGGCACGGACGCTGCAGGACGGGCGGTCCGCGTCGAGCGGGCCGACCGCTTCGGCGCGATCGAGCTGGTGGCCGGCATCGACGTCGGCTTCGAGCAGGACGGCCGGCTGACCAGGGCTGCAATCGCGGTGCTGCGCCTGGCCGATCGCGCGCCGGTCGACCAGGCCGTGGGGCGCCGGCCGACGATCTTTCCCTACGTGCCCGGGCTCCTGTCGTTCCGCGAGATCCCGGCCGTGCT
>DASUGG010000051.1:0-7381 GCA_036274135.1 Geminicoccaceae bacterium | reverse complement strand
GCCGGCAAGTCCACGCTCGTCAAGATCATCTACGGCGTGCTGCACGCCGACGAGGGCACGGTGCTCTGGCAGGGCGAGCCGGTGCGGATCGCCGACCCGCACGCGGCGCGCGCCCTCGGTATCGGCATGGTGTTCCAGCATTTCTCGCTGTTCGAGGCGATGACGGTGCTCGAGAACATCGCCCTCGGCGTCGACGATGCCGGCGACATGCGGGCGCTGGCGACGCGCATCGAGGAGGTCTCGCACGCCTACGGCCTGCCGCTCGACCCGGCGCGCGAGGTGCACACCCTCTCGGTCGGCGAGCGCCAGCGCATCGAGATCGTCCGCTGCCTGCTGCAGAACCCGAAGCTGCTGATCATGGACGAGCCGACCTCGGTGCTGACGCCGCAGGAGGCGCTGCGGCTGTTCGAGACGCTGCGCCAGCTCGCCGCCGAGGGCTGCTCGATCCTCTACATCAGCCACAAGCTGCGCGAGATCAAGGCGCTGTGCGACGTCGCGACGATCCTGCGCGGCGGCAGGGTCGTGGCGAGCTGCGATCCGCGGGCCGAGACCGCCAGGAGCATGGCGCAGCTGATGATCGGCGCCGAGCTGCGCACGGTGGCGCGCCGCGCCGGCGAGCCGCGCGGCGAGCCCCGGCTCGTCGTGCGCGAGCTTGACCTGCCGGCCGACGGACCGTTCGGGACCGCGCTCCGGGACCTGTCGTTCGCGGTCCGCCGCGGCGAGATCTTCGGCATCGCCGGCGTTGCCGGCAACGGCCAGAACGAGCTGTTCCAGGCGCTCTCGGGTGAGCGCCTGGTCGCGCGCGCCGAGATGGTGCACCTCGACGAGCGCCCGGTCGGGCGCATTGGTGCTGGCGGCCGCCGCCGGCTCGGCCTGTGCTGCGTGCCGGAGGAGCGGAACGGCCACGCCGCCGTGCCGGACATGTCGCTCGCCGAGAACGCGCTGCTGAGCGGCCGCCAGCGCAAGCAGCTCGTCGCGGGCGGCTTCATCCGCGCCGGCGCGGCGCGGCGCTTCGCCGAGGCGGTGATCAGCGCCTTCGACGTCCGCACGCCCGGCCCGTCGGCGGCGGCCCGCTCGCTGTCAGGCGGCAACCTGCAGAAGTTCGTCGTCGGTCGCGAGGTGCTGCAGGACCCGTGCGTGCTGGTGGTCTCGCAGCCGACCTGGGGGGTCGACGCGGGCGCGGCGGCGGCCATCCACGAGGCCCTGCTCAACCTCGCGGGCGCCGGCGCCGCGGTGCTGGTCATCTCGCAGGATCTCGACGAGCTGCTCGCGCTCACGGACCGCCTCGCGGTGATCAACCTCGGCGTCCTGTCCGGCACCCTGGTCACGGCCGACGCCTCGCTCGACGAGATCGGCCTGCTCATGGGGGGGCTGCACGGCATGGACGAGCACGCGCCGGCGCTCGGAGACGTCGCCCATGTCGCTTAGGATCGAGGCGCGCCCGCAGATCAGCCGGCAGGTGCTCTATCTGACGCCGCTGCTCGCGGTCGCGCTGACCGTGATCGCCGGCTTCTTCATCTTCCTGCTGCTCGGCCACAACCCGGTCGCGGCGCTCTACCACTTCTTCGTCTCGCCGCTCACCAGCCTCTACAGCCTGTCGGAGCTCGGCGTGAAGGCGGCGCCGCTGATCATCATCGCGGTCGGCCTCGCGCTCGGCTTTCGCGCCAATGTCTGGAACATCGGCGCCGAGGGGCAGCTGACCGTCGGGGCGATCGCCGGCGGCGGCATCGCGCTCGCCTTCTGGGGTGAGGAGGGGGCCTGGATCCTGCCCCTGATGTGCCTCGCGGGGCTGCTCGGCGGCATGGCCTACGCGGCGATCCCGGCGTTCCTCAAGACGAAGCTCGGCGTCAACGAGATCCTGACCAGCCTGATGCTGACCTACGTCGCCACGCTGTTCCTCAGCATGCTGGTCTACGGCCCCTGGAAGGACCCGGAGGGCTTCGGCTTCCCGCAGTCGCGCCTGTTCACCGAGGCGGCGCTGCTGCCGGTGATTCTCGAAGGCACGCGGCTGCATGTCGGCGTCGTGGTCGCGGTGCTGGTCGCCATCGCGGCCTGGGTCGTGATGACGCGCACGGTGATCGGCTTCGAGATCAAGGTCGTGGGCCAGGCGCCGGCGGCCGCCGCCTATGCCGGCTTCGATCGCAACCGGATGATCTGGCTGTGCCTTTTGACCAGCGGCGGCCTCGCCGGCCTCGCCGGCCTGTTCGAGATCGCCGGGCCGATCGGCCAGCTGATCCCGACCCTGACGCCGGGCTACGGCTTCACCGCGATCATCGTCGCGTTTCTCGGCCGGCTGCATCCGCTGGGCATCATCGCGGCCGGGCTGCTGATGGCGCTGTCCTACATCGGCGGCGAGAACGCCCAGGTCGAGGTCGGACTGCCGCAGGCGGTGACCGGCGTGTTCCAGGGCCTGCTGCTGTTCTTCCTGCTGGCCAGCGACTTTCTCACCAAGTACCGCGTCCGCTTCGTCTCCGCGCGCCCGGAGGTCGCCCGCGCATGAGCTTCGATTCGACCACCCTGGTGCTGGTGACAGTGATCAGCGCCGCGACGCCGCTGCTCTTCGCGGCGCTGGGCGAGCTGGTCGCCGAGCGTTCGGGCGTGCTCAATCTTGGCGTCGAGGGCATGATGCTGGCGGGCGCCGTCACCGCCTTCGCGGTCACCGTGACGACCGGCAGCGCGACCCTGGGGATTCTCACCGCCGCGCTCGCCGGTGCGCTGATGGCGCTGATGTTCGGCGCGCTCACTTTGTCCCTGACCTCGAACCAGGTCGCGACCGGCCTTGCGCTCACGATCTTCGGCATCGGCCTGTCGGCGTTGGTGGGCTCGGGCTTCGTCGGAATCCCGGTCGAGCGGCTGCCGCGCCTGCGCATCCCAGGCCTCAGCGACCTGCCGGTGATCGGGCCGCTGCTGTTCGGCCACGACGTGCTGGTCTACCTCTCGGTCGCCGCCACGGCGGGCGTCGCCTGGTTCCTCAAGCGCACGCGCGGCGGCATGATCCTGCGCGCGGTCGGCGAGTCCGACGTCTCGGCGCACTCGATCGGCTACGACGTGATCAAGGTGCGCTATCTGGCGGTGCTGTTCGGCGGCGTCATGGCGGGCCTCGGCGGCGCCTTCCTGTCGCTCTCCTACACGCCGATGTGGGTCGAGGAGATGACCGCGGGACGCGGCTGGATCGCGCTCGCGCTGGTGGTGTTCGCCTCCTGGCGGCCGTGGCGGGTGCTGCTCGGCGCCTATCTGTTCGGCGGCGTCACCATCCTGCAGCTCTACGCCCAGGGCACGGGCGGCTTCGGCGTTCCCGCGCAGGTGATGTCGATGCTGCCGTACCTCGCGACCATCGTCGTGCTCGCCGTGATCGCCGGGGGCCCCTGGAAGGGGCGGCTCGACGCGCCCGCCTGCCTCGGACAGCCATTTCGTCCTGCAACATGATGAACGTACCGTCAGGGAGACCCGCTATGCCGTTCCGTCTGTCGCGCCGCACCCTCCTCGCCGCAAGTGCCGCCACCTCGAGCCTGCTGCTGCCGGGCCGCCGGCTTCTCGCCCAGGAGCCGATGGGGGTCGGCTTCGCCTATGTCGGCCCGATCGGCGACTACGGCTGGACGCACGCGCACGATGTCGCCCGCAGGGCCGTGGTCGAGCATTTCGGCGACCGGGTGAAGACCACCTACGTCGAGAACGTCGCCGAGGGCCCGGACGCCGAGCGGGTGATCCGCCAGCTCGCCTCGTCCGGCAACCAGCTGATCTTCGCCACCACCTTCGGCTTCATGAACCCGACCATCCGCGTCGCGCGCCAGTTCCCGCAGGTCAAGTTCGAGCACGCGACCGGCTACCAGACCGCCCCCAACGTCGCGGTCTACAACGCCCGCTTCTACGAAGGCCGCGCGGTCTGCGGCGCGATCGCAGGCCATACCAGCAAGTCCGGCATCGTCGGCTATATCGGCTCGTTCCCGATCCCCGAGGTCGTGATGGGGATCAACGCCTTCACGCTGGCGATGCAGAAGGTGCAGCCGGATGTCCAGGTCAAGGTCGTCTGGGTCAACTCCTGGTACGACCCGGGCAAGGAGGGCGACGCGGCCAAGACGCTGATCGATCAGGGCGCCGACATCATCTGCCAGCACACCGACAGCCCTGCGCCGCTGCAGGTCGCGCAGGAGCGGGGTGTGCACGGCTTCGGCCAGGCCTCCGACATGCAGGCCTATGCGCCGCAGGCGCAGCTGACCGCGATCCTCGACCACTGGGGAGACTACTACATCGACCGCGTCCAGGCCGTGATGGACGGCACCTGGGAGACGCACATCATCTGGTGGGGCCTCAAGCAGGGCATGGTCAAGATGGCGCCCTATGGTCCGGCCGTGACGCCCGAGGCGGCGCAGGCGGGCGATGCGGTGCGCGAGGGCATCATCGCCGGCACGCTGCATCCGTTCGACGGGCCGATCGAGAACCAGGCGGGCGAGATGGTGATCGCCGAAGGCGAGCAACTCTCGGACGAGCAGCTGCTGAAGATGGACTGGTGGGTCAAGGGCGTGCAGGTCTGACGTCGCGCGCCGCCGGCGCGGCAAGGCCCGTGCCGGCGGCGCGCTCGACCCTTTGATCGGGCGGCAGGGATGGACGGAGGCAGGGGCGGCGCATGGAGATCATCCTCTGGCAGTGGGTGGATTTCGCGCTTCGCTGGCTGCACGTGATCACCGGGATCGCCTGGATCGGCAGCTCCTTCTACTTCGTCCATCTCGATTCCAGCCTGCAGCGCGAGCAGGGGCTGCCGGCCGGCGCCGGCGGCCACGCCTGGCAGGTGCACGGCGGCGGCTTCTACCACATGATCAAGTACATGGTGGCGCCGGCGCAGTTGCCGGATAAGCTCACCTGGTTCAAGTGGGAGGCGTACAGCACCTGGATCAGCGGCTTCTTCCTGCTGGTCGTGCTGTACTATGCCCGGGCCGAGCTCTATCTGGTCGATCCGCTGGCCTTCGCGAACCCGGTGTGGATAGCGGTCGCGGTCAGCATCGCCCTGCTGATCCTGGGCTGGATCGTCTACGACGTGCTGTGCCGGTCGCGGCTCGGCCGGAGCGAGGCCGGCCTGTCGGCAGCGGGCTTGGTGTTCCTGGTGGCGCTCGCCTGGCTGTGCGCGCAGCTGTTCAGCGGCCGCGGCGCCTTCATGCAGATGGGCGCCATGATCGGCACGATCATGTCCGCCAACGTCTTCTTCGTGATCATCCCCAATCAGAAGAAGGTGGTGGCCGCCCTGCTGGCGGGCCACGCGCCGGATCCGGTGCTCGGCGAGCAGGCAAAGCAGCGCTCGATGCACAACAACTACCTGACGCTGCCGGTCGTCTTCCTGATGATCAGCAACCACTATCCGACCAGCTTCGCGAGCCGCTGGAACTGGCTGATCTTCGCGCTCGTGCTCGTGGTCGGCGCGGTGATCCGGCATTTCTACAACCAGCGCCACCGGGGCTTGCCGAACCCCTGGTGGACCTGGGGCGTGGCCGTCGCCGGCATGGCGCTGATCGTGCTGCTGAGCGCCGGCGGGCCGTCGCGCGGCGAGCGCGCCGCGACGCCGCCGGCGCAGCAGGTGAGCTTCGCCGACGTCGAGGCGATCGTGCTCGGCCGCTGCAGCATGTGCCACGCCGCCGAGCCGCTCTGGCCGGGGCTCGCGACGGCGCCCAAGGGCGTGCTGCTCGACCACCCCGAGCTGATCCGGCTGCATGCGCGCGAGATCTATCTGCAGGCCGCCGCGAGCGATGCGATGCCGCCCGGCAACGTCACCGACCTCGAGCCCGAGGAGCGTGGCATGCTCGCCGCCTGGTACCGGGCCGGCGCGCCGGCGGAGTAGCGCATGGCCAGGCGACGCGCGCTGCGCGGGCGGCTGCTGAGCTTCAAGGACGACCCGGCCGCGGTCGGCGAGGCGGCGAGCCACGCCTACTTCGAGGACGGCGTCGTGCTGGTCGAGGACGGCCGGATCGCGGCGCTCGGCGATGCCGCGCAGGTGCTCGCGAAGCTGCCGGCGGGGACGCCGGTCGATGACCATGCCGGCTGCCTGATTCTGCCCGGCCTGATCGACGCGCACATCCACCTGCCGCAGACCCAGGTGATCGCGAGCCACGGCGTCCAGCTGCTCGACTGGCTGCAGAAATACACCTTCGTCGAGGAGCAGCGGTTCGCCGACCCGGCGCATGCGGCGCGGGTGGCGCGCTTCTTCCTCGACGAGCTGCTGCGGCACGGCACCACCACCGCGGCGGTGTACGGCTCGGTGCACCCGCAGTCGGTCGAGGCGCTGTTCACCGAATCGGCGCGGCGCAACACGCGCATGATCGCCGGCAAGGTGATGATGGACCGCGGCGCGCCGGCGGCGCTGCTGGACACGGCCGAGCGGGGCTATCGCGAGAGCGACGCGCTGATCGCGCGCTGGCACGGCCGCGGCCGCCAGCGCTACGCGGTCTCGCCGCGCTTTGCCGTGACCTCGAGCGACGCGCAGCTCGCGGCGGCGGGCGCGCTGCTGGCGGCGCATCCCGACTGCTACCTGCAGACCCATCTCAGCGAGAACCCCGACGAGATCGCGAGCGTGCGCCGGCTGTTCCCGTGGGCGAAGAGCTACACGGACGTCTATGACCGGTTCGGGCTGCTCGGACCGCGCTCGCTGTTCGGCCACTGCATCCATCTCGAGGAGGCGGAGCTCGCGCGCCTCGCCGCCAGCGGCTCGGTCGCGGTGCTGTGCCCGACCTCGAACCTGTTCCTGGGCTCGGGCCTGTTCGATCTCGCGGCGCTGCGCAGGAGCAGCCGGCCGGTGCGCCTCGCGCTCGCGACCGATGTCGGCGGCGGCACCAGCTACTCCATGCTGCGCACCGCGGCCGAGGCCTACAAGGTCGTGCAGCTGCGGGGCGAGCGCTGGTCGGCGCTCGAGGCGTTCTATGCGATCACGCTCGGCAATGCCCGGGCGCTCGGCCTGGAGGGCAGCATCGGCCGCCTCGAGCCCGGCGGCGAGGCCGACATGGTGGTGCTCGAGCCGCGCGCGACCCCGGCCATGGCGCACCGCATGGAGACGGCGCGCGATCTCGCCGAGGAGCTGTTCGTGCTGCTGATCCTCGGCGACGAGCGCGCCGTGCGCGCCACCTATGTGATGGGCGAGCCCGCGATACCCGATCGCGAAGGCGGTCCCTGATCATGCCTTGCGGAAGTTCAGCTCGAGCTTCACGCCGTTCGGGTCGTGCACGAAGATCTGGCGCAGGCGGAAATCTGGCAGCTCCTTGGTCTCGAAGGCGAGCCCGCGCTTGGTGAGCTTGGCGGCCATGCCGTCGTAGCCCTCGGTCTCGAAGGCGACGTGGTCGATCGGGCCGGTGCCGGCCGGCCGGCTCTGCTCGTTCTCGATCACATGGATCAGCGGCCGGCC
>DASUGG010000050.1:0-5410 GCA_036274135.1 Geminicoccaceae bacterium | reverse complement strand
GGCGGCTTCATCGTCGGGCTGAAGTCGGCCGGGCGGACGATCCTCGAGCCGGGGATCTCGGCGGCGATCGCCGTCGTGATCGCGCTCCTGCTCTCGGGTAACCTCAGCATCGTCAACATCATCGCGGGCGGTCTCGTGCCGTTTCTGGCGGGCGTGCTGGGCGGCTGGCTCGGCGAGCGCCGCCAGGGCACCGTGTAAGGCTAGCCGCACCAGCTGCGGCGGGCGCCGTCCCAGCGGCGGGCAAGACCCTCCGCGACCAGCGTCTGGCCGAGCGAGCGGCCACCACGCTCGAGAATGCGGAGCTTGCGGCCGTAGCGATCGGTGTCCCGGTCGATCGGTACGAGCTCGAACGGCCCGGCGTTCAAGAGCTCCATAAGCCGCGCGGTCGCCTGCCGGCCGAGGTTCGCCTCATACGGGCATCTGGGGCTGAAGACCTCCGGCGTGTCGATGTCGGCGATCCGGATCTTGACGCCGCCATAGCGGATGGTGTCGCCGTCGATCACGCAGTTCGGCAGGCGCCGCTCGGCGCAAGGCCGGAAGGCCACGGGGCCAGCGACGCCCTGCGATACCAGGCCGTCCGCGTGGAACATCGCATATCCGGCGATCGCGACGCCGAACAGCGCGGCAACGGCAATCCCCGCCTTCGCGAAGCTCCGCCACTCCTCCTGCCGGTGAAACGCTTCCGGGCCGTCTCCAGCCCTGGTTCTGCCTCGTCCTGAACGCCTGAACCAGACGACCCTGCCTCGCACAGCCTGCTCCCGTGCCAAATCGATCGGACACTGAAGGGTATGACCGGATCGTCATCGATCAGCATATCGCTGCGAGGCGTCAGGTTGTGTTGCAGATGATTCGAGTCATCATGGTATGACTCTTCATGATTCATTTGTCGCAGAACCCGAACGAACCGTGGAGGGCTCCATGGCTACCATCGGCATCCTGCTGTTCGACGGCGTCGAGGAGATGGACTTCGTCGGGCCTTGGCAGGTCTTCGCGGCGGCCATGCAGGGCAGGGTCGGCGAGCGTGTGCTGACGGTCGCGGGAAGCACGGCGCCGATCACCTGCGAGCTGGGTATGCGCGTGCTGCCCGACGTGAGCTACCAGGACGCGCCGGCGCTCGACGTGGTCGTGGTTCCCGGCGGCAGCGGCGCCCGGCGGGAGATCGCCAACCCGGCGACCGTGCGCTGGCTGCGCGAGACCATGACGCGCAGCACCTGGATCGCGAGCGTCTGCACCGGCAGCCTCCTCCTGGTCGGCGCGGGGCTCATTCCGGGCCGCAAGGTCACGACCCACCACGACTTTCTCGACCAGCTGCGCGCGCTCGGCGGCGGCGAAGTGGTCGAGGGCGTCCGCTTCGTCCGCGACGGCAACCTGGTGACGGCGGCCGGCGTGATGTCGGGCATCGAGATGTCGCTGTGGCTGGTCGGCCAGCTGTATGGCCCTGAGGTCGTGGAGCGAACCAAGAGCTACATCGCCTACGACCATCCGCCACGGGACCGCTCGAACCCGGCTGCCGGCTGAACGATCCAGGCCGCGGTTGCGCCGCCGCCCGCGCACCGGCAGGATGAAGCTCCGCAGCGAGACCGGCCTTCGGAGGACCAGCGATGCCCACGCCCCGTCCGACCGTCGCGATCATGAGCCCGGGCGACATGGGCCACGCGGTCGCGGCGCGGCTGCGCGAGCACGGCCTGCGCGTGATCACCTGCCTGGCCGGGCGCAGCGCGCGGACGCAAGCCCTGGCCGAGCAGGCCGGCATCGAGGCCGTGCCGGACGACGACGCGCTGGTGCGGCAGGCGGACCTCCTGCTCTCGATCCTGGTGCCGGCGCAGGCCGAGCACCTCGCCCGGCGGATCGCGGCGGCAGGCGGCCGCTTCGTCGACGCCGGCATCATGGGGCCGCCGCCCGGGGTGGATACGCGCACGCCGTTCTACGTCTCGGGACCGCACGCCGCGGCCGTGGCGGCGCTGCGCGACTTCGGGCTGGACGTGCGGCCGATCGGCGAGCGGCCGGGCGACGCCTCGGCGGTCAAGATGTGCTATGCGGCGCTGACCAAGGGCACGACGGCGCTGATGACCGAGCTGTCGGTCGCGGCCGAGCGCCTGGGCGTCGCCGGGCACCTGCGCCGGGAGCTTCGCGAGAGCCAGCCCGCGGCGCTCGAGCGCATGGCGCAGGGCGTGCCGGCGATGGTCCCCAAGGCGCATCGCTGGGTCGGCGAGATGGAGGAGATCGCCCGCACGTTCGAGGATTGCGGCCTTACGCCCAAGACCTATCTCGGCGCCGCCGAGATCTTCGACTCCGTCGCGAGCACGCCGCTCGGCGGGATCGCGCCGGAGCGGTGGCGGGAGGAGGGGCGCTCCTTCGAGGCGGTGGTCGCCGAGCTGGCCGGCCAGCCGCGCCGCCAGGAGCCTTAGGACCGTGCCCGAACTGCCCGACGTCGAGCTGTACAAGCGCCGCCTCGACGCGCACGCGCTGCGCCGCAAGATCACCGGTGTGGTGGTGAGCGATGCGCGCATCCTGGGCGAGCTGCCCAAGAAGGACTTCGTCGCGCGACTTGAGGGCAACCGGCTGGAGAGCTCGCGCCGGCACGGCAAGCATCTGCTCGTGCGGCTCGCCCGCGACGGCTGGCTGACCCTGCATTTCGGCATGACGGGCGATCTGCGCTATCTCGAGCCGGGCGCGGACGACGTGCGCTACGACCGCGTCCGCTTCGACTTCGGCGACGGCCGGCTCGCCTATGTCAACCGGCGCATGCTCGGCCGGGTCGGTCTCGCCGACGACGCCGACGCCTTCATCGCGGCGGAGGAGCTGGGGCCCGACGCCTTCGACCCGGCGTTCAATCTGGCCGCGCTCTCGGCGGCCCTGGACGGCCGGCGCGACGTCAAGACCGTGCTGATGGACCAGAGCGTCGTCGCCGGGATCGGCAACATCTACGCCGACGAGATCCTGTTCCAGGCGCGCCTGCATCCCAAGACGCCCGGCCGCGCCCTCGGCCAGGCGAAGCGCAAGGCGCTGCTCGGCAGGATCACGGAGGTGCTGACCACCGCGATCGAGAGCGGCGCCGGCGCCGAGCAGCTCCTCGAGCACCTGCCGAAGAGCTATCTGCTGCCGCACCGCCACGAGGGCGGGAGCTGCCCGCGCTGCGGCGGCGAGCTCGCGACGCTGAAGGCGGCCGGCCGGACCAGCTACTACTGTCCCCGCTGCCAGCCGGCACCATCGTGATCGCTCGAGGCAGCTTGCGGCGTGCGCGGCGGCGCGGCAAGTTGCCGGTCGGTGGCAGCCAGGAGAGCGATCGGCGATGCTAAGTGCCCCTTCCTCCGCACCGGCGGCCGGCCAGCGCGCGGCGCGGTTCGTGGCCGGTCTCGCAGGCCTTCTGCTCGCCGCCTCCTGTCAGAGCCACTCGGCGGCGTGGGACGACGCCTGGGCGCAATGCGACGCCAATGCCACCGAGCAGATGGAGTTCGCCTCGCCCGACGCCGATCAGCGAAGCACGTGGCTGGAGCGCTACAGGGGTGCCTGCATGCAGGCCAAGGGCTTCGCCGACCCGCAGTATCTGATCAGGTAGCGGCGAGGCCGAGCACGTCGGCCATGCCGTAGAGCCCCGGCGGCCGGCCATGCGCCCAGCGCGCCGCGTGCAGCGCGCCACGCGCGTAGATCCGGCGGTCGCTCGCCCGGTGCACGAGCTCGATGCGCTCGCCGGCGCCGGCGAAGATCACGCTGTGGTCACCGACCGCATCGCCGCCGCGCAGCGCCGCGAAGCCGATGCTGCCGGCGCGGCGCGGTCCGGTCAGGCCATCGCGGCCGCGCACCGCCGCCTGCGCCAGGCTCACGCCGCGGCCGCGCGCCGCCGCCTCGCCGAGCGCCAGCGCCGTGCCCGAGGGCGCATCGACCTTGTGCCGGTGGTGGATCTCGAGAATCTCGATGTCGAACGCGTCGGGACCGAGGGCGCGCGCCACCTGCTCGGTCAGGCCGAGCAGCAGATTGACGCCGAGGCTCATGTTCGGCGCCCAGACGATCGGCGTGCGCGCCGCCGCCTGCTCGAGCCGGGCCGCCTGGTCGGCGTGGATCGCGGTCGTGCCGATCACGTGCGCGGTACCGTGCGCGGCGCTGACGGCGGCATGGCGCACGGTGGCCTCGGGGGTCGAGAACTCGATCGCGACGTCGGCGGCGGCGATCACCTGCTCGTCGTCGCTGGCCGCGATGCCGACCGGCTCGCCGCCGGCCAACCGGCCGAGATCCTGGCCGAGCGCGGCGTGGCCGCTGCTCTCGAGGCCGCCGCACAGGCTCAGGCCCTCGGCGGCGAGCACTTCGGCCATCACCGCCCGGCCCATCCGGCCGGCGCAGCCCAGCACCGCGATCTTCACGCCTCGCCTCCCCGCGCCAGGATTTTCCGTTCGACCCGCCAGCCTGCGCCGACGGCGGCAGGGAGCCTACGCCCGAGCCGGCCCGAAGACTAGTCGCGCAGCTCGTCCCAGAGCTCCTTGACGCGGGCGAAGAAGCCCTCGGACTCCGGATGCGTCGCGCCGTTGCCGGCCTCCTCGAACTCGCGCAGCAGCTCCTGCTGCCGCTTGGTGAGGTTGACCGGCGTCTCGACCACGATCTCGGCGAACATGTCGCCGCGCGTATGGCCGTGCAGATCCGTCATGCCCTTGCCGCGCAGGCGAAAGCGGTGGCCGGTCTGGGTGCCGGCGGGCACCTGGACGCGGGCGCGCGTACCCTCGATGGTCGGCACCTCGATCTGGCCGCCGAGCGCCGCGGTGGTGAAGGGAATCGGGATGCGGCAGTAGATGTTGTTGCCGTCGCGGCTGAACAGGCGATGCGGCGCGACGCTGACGAAGATGTAGAGATCGCCGGGCGGGCCGCCGCGCGCGCCGGCCTCGCCCTCGCCGGCGAGCCGGATCCGCGTGCCGTCCTCGACCCCCTTAGGGATGGTGACCGAAAGCGTCTTCTCGCGATGCACGCGGCCGGAGCCGGCGCAGGTCTCGCACGGGTCGGAGATGACCCGCCCGTTGCCGCCGCAGGTCGGGCAGGTCCGCTCGATCGTGAAGAAGCCCTGCTGGGCGCGCACCCGTCCGGCGCCGCGACAGCTCGGGCAGACGCCGGGCGCCGCGCCGTCGGCGCTGCCCGTGCCGCTGCAGGCGTCGCAGCGCACCGTCGTCGGCACGCGGATCTGGGCCTGCTTGCCGGCGAAGGCCTCGTCGAGCGAGATCTCGAGATTGTAGCGCAGATCGGCGCCACGGGCCTGGCTGCCGCGGCGCCGATTGCCGCCCACGAAGTCGCCGAACAGGTCGTCGAAGACGTCCGCGAACGTGCCGAAGTCGAAGCCCGGCCGGCCGCCGACGCCGCCGGCCTCAAACGCGGCGTGGCCGAACTGGTCGTAGGCGGCGCGCTTCTGCTCGTCCTTGAGGACCTCGTA
>DASUGG010000049.1:0-2571 GCA_036274135.1 Geminicoccaceae bacterium | reverse complement strand
ACGTCGACCACGAAATTGACCAGCACCGTCGCGCAGGCGAACGCCAGTGTGATCGCCTGCACCACCATGTAGTCGCGGGCGAAGATCGAGCTGACCATCAGCGAGCCGAGCCCCGGCACCGAGAACACGGTCTCGACGATGACCGTGCCGCCGATCAGCCAGCCGAGATTGACGCCCAGCAGGTTGATGGTCGGGATCAGCGCGTTGCGGAACACGTGGCGGACGAAGATCCAGCGGGCCGGCAGGCCCTTGGCGCGCGCCGCGGTGATGTAGTCGGCATCGAGCTCGGCGAGCAGGCTTGCGCGCAGATTGCGCGTCAGGATCGCCGACAGCGCCAGCGCGATCGCCAGCGCCGGCAGGAACAGATGGTGCAGATGGCCCGGCAGGTCCCCGCCGTAGCCCGAGACCGGGAACAGGCCGAGCCGCACGCTGAACACGATCATCAGCATGATGCCGAGCCAGAACGCGGGGAAGCCGAGGCCCGCGGTCGACAGCATGCGGATCAGGTGATCCGGCGGCCGGCCGCGCCAGAGCGCGGCGGTGACCGCGAGCGGCACCGTCAGGCAGAGCGCCAGCACCACGGCATAGCCGAGCAGGAAGATGGTCGCCTGCAGGCGCTCGGTGACGAGGCGCACGACCGGCATCTTGTAGACGACGGAGCGGCCCATCTCGCCGTGCGCGAGGTTCTGCAGGAAGCGCACGTACTGCACCACGACCGGCTGGTCGAGGCCGTATTGCGCCCGCACCCGCTCGATCACCTCCGGCGTCGCCTTCGGGCCGATGATGGCGCGCACCGGGTCGCCTGGGATCGCGTGCACGAGCACGAAGCTGACGATGCTGATGCCGAACAGCACCGGCAGCAGCTGCAGCGGCCGGTAGAGGACGAAACGGTAGCGGTGCATCGCGCCTCCCGCCGCCGCTCAGGCGGCGCGGTGCCGGCCCAGGAAGTCGAGCACGACCCGGTAATAGGCGTCCGGCTCCTCGTAGAACGGCAGGTGCGAGCTGTTCGGGAACACCACGAGCTCGGCGTTCGGCAGCGCACACTTCATGCGCAACGCGCAGGCCGGCGTCAGCTCGTCGTATTTGCCGACCGTGATCAGGGCGGGCGCCGTGATCCGGTGCATGTCGGGAATGCGGTTCCAGTCCTTCAGGTTGCCGGTGTAGAGGAACTCGTTCGGCCCCTGCATGACGCCGTAGATGGCCTTGTTCATGCCCTCGATCGAGCGCATCAGCGGTGCCGGCCACTTCGGCAGGCGGCAGACATGGCGGAAGTTCAGGATGGTGACCGCGGCCTCGTACTCGGGATGGTCGAGGGTGCCCTCGGCCTCGTGCTGCTGCATCATCGCCACGGTCTCGGCGCCGAGCGCGGCGCGCAGCCGGTTCAGCTCGCTTACCAGATGCGGCATGTCCCCGCAGGTGTTCTCGAGAATGATGGTCTTCAGGTGCTGCGGGAAGGTGCAGCCGTACTCGATGCTCAGCCAGCCGCCCCAGGACTGGCCGAGCAGGTGGACCTTGCCGAGGCCCAGGGTCTCGCGCACGGTGTCGAGCTCCCTGGCGTAGCGCTCGATGGTCCACAGCGATGCGTCGTCCGGCTTGTCGGAGGCGCCGCAGCCGAGCTGGTCGTACGCGACGACGCGATAGCCGTGCTCGGCGAGGCGGGCGTGCGGCTCGCGCAGATAGTCGCAGGGCAGGCCCGGGCCGCCGTTGACGCAGAGCACGACCTCGTCGCCGCTGCCGAAGCTGTAGGCGACCACCTTGTAGCCGTCGACCGCCACCTCGACGATCTGGTCGGCGGTTCGTTCCTCCGACATGCGTGGGCCCTCCCTTTTGCTGAGCCAGCCGCCACGGCGGCCCGCCCGCCGCTCGAAAACTACTATGATGGACCACGGGCAGCGACAACCGGCAAGCGCCTCGCCTGCCTGCCGCGCTCAGAGCGTGCCCGCCGGCGGTAGGCATGCTGCGTCTGTTCGCGATCTTCGTCGGGCTGGCGCTGCTGGTCCTGATCCCGTTCCTGATCTGGGGCGAGGGGCTGGAGCGCAGCTTCGGCCGCGAGGGCGTGGTCGCGTGGCTCGCTGACTATGGCCGCTGGGCCTGGGCCGCGGGCATTCTGATCCTGGCCTCGGACCTGCTGCTGCCGATTCCCGCGACCGCGGTCATGGCAGCGCTCGGCTTCGTCTACGGCCCGCTCTGGGGCGGCCTGATCAGCACCGCCGGCGGCTTTCTCGGAGGTCTGCTGGGCTATGGCCTGTGTCGCGGCTTCGGCCGGCCGCTCGCCGCGCGGCTGCTGGGCGCCGACGGCCTCGCCGAGGGCGAGCGTCTGTTCGCGCGCGCCGGCGGCTGGCTCGTCGTGCTGTCGCGCTGGCTGCCGATCTTCCCCGAGGTGATCGCCTGCATGGCGGGGCTGTCGCGCATGCCGCTTGCGACCTTCCTGCTCGCGCTGCTGTGCGGCAGCGCGCCGCTCGGCTTCGCGTTCGCCGCGATCGGCCACGCCGGCGTCGCGCACCCGGTGCTGGCAATCGCGCTGAGCGCGCTGGCGCCGCCCCTTCTCTGGCTCGCCGTGCAGGCCCATCT
>DASUGG010000048.1:0-2374 GCA_036274135.1 Geminicoccaceae bacterium | reverse complement strand
TATGACCACCGAGAAACACGTCGACTGGCCGGTGGCCGCGGGTGGACGGCCGCCTGGAGCCGTGCAACAGCCTCGGGTATGAGAGAGCGTAATGAGCAACAGGATCATTGGCATCGACCTTGGCACCACCAATAGTTGTGTGGCCGTGATGGAGGGCAAGAACGCGCGCGTCATCGAGAACGAGGAAGGCATGCGCACGACGCCCTCGATGGTCGCGTTTACCGACGACGGTGAGACGCTGGTGGGCATGCCCGCGAAGCGGCAGGCGGTCACCAACCCGACCAACACGATCTTCGCGGTGAAGCGCCTGATCGGCCGCCGCTTCGACGATCCGGTCGTCCGCAAGGACGTCGACATGGTGCCCTACAAGATCGTCAAGGCCGACAACGGCGACGCCTGGGTCGAGGTGCGCGGCGAGAAGAAGGCGCCGAGCCAGCTCAGCGCGTCGGTGCTGAAGAAGATGAAGGAGACGGCCGAGCGCCATCTCGGCGAGACCGTGACCAGGGCCGTGATCACGGTGCCGGCCTATTTCAACGACTCGCAGCGCCAGGCGACCAAGGACGCCGGCAAGATCGCCGGCCTCGAGGTGCTGCGCATCATCAACGAGCCGACCGCGGCGGCGCTCGCCTACGGCCTGGAGAAGTCGAACGCCCAGACGATCGCCGTGTACGACCTCGGCGGCGGCACCTTCGACATCTCGATCCTCGAGATCGGCGACGGTGTGTTCGAGGTCAAGGCGACCAACGGCGACACCTTCCTCGGCGGCGAGGACTTCGACAAGCGCCTGATCGACTACATGGCCGACGAGTTCAAGAAGGAGCAGGGGATCGACCTGCGCACCGACAAGCTCGCCCTGCAGCGGCTGAAGGAGGCCGCGGAGAAGGCCAAGATCGAGCTGTCGAGCACGATGCAGACCGAGATCAACCTGCCGTTCATCACGGCCGATGCGAGCGGGCCTAAGCACCTGACCATGAAGATCAGCCGCGCCAAGCTCGAGATGCTGGTCGGCGATCTGATCGACCGGACCATCGAGCCCTGCCGCAAGGCGCTCAAGGACGCCGGCCTGTCGGCGGGCGACATCCACGAGGTGATCCTGGTCGGCGGCATGACGCGCATGCCCAAGGTGGTCGAGACGGTCAAGAACTTCTTCGGCAAGGAGCCGCACAAGGGCGTCAACCCGGACGAGGTGGTCGCGGTCGGCGCGGCGATCCAGGCGGCGGTGCTGTCGGGCGAGGTCAAGGACGTGCTGCTGCTCGACGTCACGCCGCTGTCGCTCGGCATCGAGACGCTCGGCGGCGTGTTCACCCGCCTGATCGATCGCAACACCACGATCCCGACCAAGAAGAGCCAGACCTTCTCCACCGCCGACGACAATCAGAGCGCGGTGACCATCCGGGTGTTCCAGGGCGAGCGCGAGATCGCCGCGCAGAACAAGCTGCTCGGCCAGTTCGACCTGATGGGCATCCCGCCGGCGCCGCGCGGCGTGCCGCAGATCGACGTCACCTTCGACATCGACGCCAACGGCATCGTCAACGTCTCGGCCAAGGACAAGGGCACCGGCAAGGAGCAGCAGATCCGCATCCAGGCGTCCGGCGGCCTGAACGAGAACGAGATCCAGCGGATGGTCAAGGAGGCCGAGGAGCACGCCGAGGAGGATCGCCAGCGCAAGGAGGCGATCGAGGCGCGCAACCAGGCCGACAGCCTGATCTACTCGACCGAGAAGTCGCTCAAGGAGCACGGCGACAAGATCGGCGCCAGTGACCGCCAGGCGATCGAGGCCGCGATCGGCGATCTGCGCGGCGTGCTCGACAGCGCCGACGCCGCGACGCTGCGCAGCAAGACCGAGAATCTGGCGCAGCTGTCGATGAAGCTCGGCGAGGCGATGTATCGGGCGCAGGCCGAAGGCGGCGACGGCGGTGGCGCTGCGGGCGGCGGCGCGGGCGCCGATACGGGCGGCGAGAACGTGGTCGACGCCGATTTCGAGGAGGTCGACGACGACAAGAAGAAGTCGGCCTGAGAAAGCGTCGATCGGGCAGCTGGCAGGGCCGGGCATCCGCGGGGCGCCCGGCCCTATATGAGGCGAGCGCATAATCGGGTCGGTCAAAGCACAAAGGCGCCATGGCGAAGCGTGACTATTACGAGGTGCTTGGGGTCGGCCGGACCGCTTCGGCGGCGGAGATCAAGTCGGCCTACCGCAAGCTGGCGATGCAACACCATCCGGACCGCAACGGCGGCGACCACGCGGCCGAGCGGCGGTTCAAGGAGGTCGTAGAGGCTTACGAGGTCCTCAAGGACGAGCAGAAGCGCGCCGCCTACGACCAGTTCGGCCACGCCGCGTTTGAGGCCGGCGGCGTCGGCGGCCGGCCGGGCTTCG
>DASUGG010000047.1:0-5839 GCA_036274135.1 Geminicoccaceae bacterium | reverse complement strand
GGGACCGGCGCGCGAGATCAGGTTGTGCGCAGTGTTGACCAGGGCGATGTGCGAGAAGCCCTGCGGGAAGTTGCCGAGCTGGCGCTTGGCGCGCGGATCGTACTCCTCGGCGAGCAGCCCGAGATCGTTGCGGAACGACAGCAGATGCTCGAACAGCTGCTCGGCGTCGTCGCGGCGACCGAGCATGGCGTAGACGTCGGCGAGCCAGAAGCTGCACGCCAGGAACGCCCCCTCGCCCTCGGGCAGGCCGTCGACGTTCTCGTCGGTGCGGTAGCGCAGCACCAGGCCGTCGACCATCAGCTCGCGCTCGATCGCCGCGACGGTGCCCAGCACGCGCCGGTCGCCCGGCGGCAGGAAGCCGACCTGCGGGATCAGCAGCAGCGCCGCGTCGACGCCCTCGCCGCCGTAATACTGCACAAAGCTGTTCTTCGCGGCGTCGAACCCATGCGCGCAGATGTCCGCGCGGATCTCGGCGCGGATCCGGCGCCAGTCCTCGACCGGCCCGGACAGGCCGTGCGCTTCGACCGCCTTGACCGACCGGTCGAACGCCACCCAGGCCATCACCTTGGAATGGGTGAAGTGGCGCCGCGGCCCGCGCACCTCCCAAATGCCCTCGTCGGGCTCCTGCCAGATGCGCGCCAGATGGTCCAGCAGCGCCTTCTGCACCCGCCACGCCTCGAGGTTCGGCTCGAGCTCGAACTTGCGGCCGACATGCGCCGCATCCATCAGCTCGCCGAACACGTCGATCTGCAGCTGCTCGAAGGCGGCGTTGCCGATGCGCACCGGCCGGCTTTCGGCGTAGCCCGGCAGCCAGGGCAGCTCGAGCTCGGTCAGCCGGCGCTCGCCGGCGATGCCGTAGATGGCCTGCAGCTCGGCCGGCCGCCCGGCGGCCGCCCGCACCAGCCATTCGCGCCAGGCCTGCGCCTCGCCGCGATAGCCGGAGTTCAGCAGCGCATAGAGGGTGAGGGTGGCGTCGCGGATCCAGCAGAAGCGGTAGTCCCAGTTGCGCACGCCGCCGAGCCGCTCCGGCAGCGATGTCGTGGGCGCCGCGATGATGCCGCCGGTCGGCCGGTACGACAGGCATTTCAGCGTGATCAGCGAGCGCACCACGGCATCGCGCCAGCGCGCCGGGGCATGGTCGCCATAGTGGCAACGGCCGGACCAGTCGGTCCAGAACCGCTCCGTCTCGGCGAGGCTGACGACGCAGTCGGCCGCCGGAGCCGGCGGCAGATGCGAGGGGTGGTAGTCGAGCATGAACGGCACGCTCGCGCCCTCGCCCACGCTGAACTCGCCGACCGTCGTGAAGTTCTCGCCGTGCAGCTCGACCGGCGTGCGCAGCTCGAGGGCGTCCGGGCCGGCGATCGCGCTGATGCCGAAGTCGCGCCGGCGCACCCACGGCACGATCTTGCCGTAGCCGAAGCGCACGATCAGCTCGCTGCGCATCCGCACCTGGCCGCGCACGCCCTGCACGATGCGGATCACGTCGACATGCTCGACGTCCTCGGTGCGCGGCATGAAGTCGATCACCCGCACAGCGCCCTCGTCAGTCTCGAAGGTGGTCTCGAGGATCGCCGTGCCCGGACGATAGCGGCGCGAGGCGCGCCTGACCCCCCCTTGCGGCGCGATCAGCCAGCGGCCGTGCTCGGGCGTGCCGAGCAGCGCGGCGAAGCAGGCATCCGAATCGAAGCGCGGCAGGCACAGCCAGTCGATCGAGCCGTCCTGCCCGACCAGCGCTCCCGACACCATGTTGCCGATGAAGCCGTAGCTTTCGATCGGCTGGCTCACCCTCGTCTCCTTGCGGCTCAAGCGGTGGTCTCTTGCGAGACCCGCCGCCTCCTGCGCTGAACGACGGACCGTCACGTCCGGTTCCCGGCGGCCGCCGTTGCGCCGCCGGACGGCGCGATCAGGCCGGCGAGGACAGGGGCCGTTCGCCCAGGTTCTGCGCGATCGCGCCGCGATGGCGCCAGATCAGCAGCGACGCGATCAGACCGATGACGGTGCCGGCCGCGACCGGCGCCTGCAGCCCGACGACCTCCGAGGCCGCGCCCATCATTAGCGCGCCGACCGCCGGGCCGCCGCGAAAGATCAGCCCGAACAGGCTGAGCACGCGGCCGCGCATCGCCTCCTCGACCGAGGTCTGCAGCAGGGTCTGGGTGGCGATGCCGGCCACCACCATGCCGCAGCCGGCCAGCGCCACGGCGGCCAGGGCGACGGCGAACGGCCCTCCCATCGAGAAGATCATCACCGAGAGGGTGACCAGGAACGAGCTGCCGAGCGCGACGTTGGTCAGGCGCGCCTCCTCGTGCCGCTGGGCGAGCCACAGGCCGCCCGCCACCGCGCCGATGCCGACCGCCGAGCCGAGCATGGCGAGACCGGAGGCGCCGCGCCCGAACACGTCCGAGGCGAAGCCCGGCAGGAGCTCGAAGAACGGCCGGGCGCTCACCGCCAGGACCGCGTGCAGCAGCAGCAGCGGCCCGATGCCCGCATGGCGCGTCGTGTAGCGCAGCCCCTCGCCGATCGCGCTCAGCATCGAGCGCCGCTCGTGCCCCGCAATCTCGAGCGGCGGCAGGCGCAGGTGCGCCAGCGCGAACAGGAAGGCCAGGAAGCTCAGGGCGTTCAGCGCGAACACCATGCCGATGCCCCACCACACGATCACGAGGCCGGCGAGCGCCGGGCCGACGAAGCGGGCGAGATTGAACACGATGCTGTTGATCGCGACCGCAGTGGCGAGATCGGAGCGCGGCACGAGGCTCGGCGCCAGCGCCAGCCGCGCCGGCTGGTTGAAGCCGACGACGATGCCGCCGAGCAGCACGAGACCCAAAAGCAGCTCGACCGTGATCAGCCCCGTGGCGGTGAGCAGGAACAGCGTGAACGCCTGCAGCATGATCGCTGTCTGCGTGATGCGCAGCATGCGCAGGCGGTCGAAGCGGTCGGCGAGCGCGCCGCCGAACGGCCCGATCGCGATCGTCGGGAACAGGTCGGCGAACGCCACCAGGCCGAGGATCGCGCCGGAATGGCTGAGCTCCCAGGCGAGCCAGCCGACGCCGATGCGCTGCATCCAGTTGCCGATCAGCGAAACGCTGCTGCCGGCGATGTAGATCCCGAAGTTGCGGTGCGCGAGCGTGCGCGGAATCGCGCCGAGACGCGTCATGATTCTCGGTTGGTACCTGATGTCTCTCGTCCCCTCCTCGTCTCCGACGTCACGCGACCCGCGGCGCTGGCGCCATTGTGCGCCTCAACCGCCCGGCAGCACCAGAACCTTGTGGTAGGGCAGCTTGAGGCTCGTCAGCGTCACCGTCGGCGTGTCGCTGTAGATCGGCTCGTAACTGTCCTCGATCAGCTCGAGGAAGCGGGCGAGCGTGCTCGACGAGAAGTAGTGCATCGGCACCACCAGGGTCGGGGCGATCTGGCCGACCACCTCGACCATCAGCTCCTGCGCCATGGTGTAGGCGCCGTCCGCGGGCACCAGCAGCACGTCGATCTGGCCGAGCTCCCCCAGATGGACGTCGGTCAGGGTGTGGTGCAGATGGCCCAGATGGGCGATGCACAGATCGGCCACCTCGAACACGAAGATCGAGTTGCCGTTGTAGCGCGTGCCGCCGGACTCGCGGACGTTGGTCGGCACGTTGCGGACCCGGAGATCGCCCTCGGTGACGTCGTGCGCCGCCACGCCGCCCGCCGGGCCCCAGCCGCGCAGCACGTGCTTGACGCCGGGCTCGACGAAGTCGGTGTAATGCGTGCTGTGCGCGTTGTTCATGGTCACGATGTCGGGGGCGAAGGCGGCGCGCACCGCGCCGTTGTAGTCGGTGATCGCGGTGACGCCCGCGGGCGTCTCGATCAGGAAGCTGGAGTGGCCGAGGAAGGTCAGGCGCACCTCGCCCCGCGCCGGCGGCGCCGGCCGCAGCGCGATGGGCTGCACGCCTGCCTGTGCGGCATCCGGCAGCTGGGCGATCGGGAAGCAGTTCGCCAACGCCGTCGCGGCCATGCCGAAAGCGGCGGCCGCCGCCGTCGGTGCCACGATCGATCGAAGCCAGCCAAGCATCGTCATCTCAGCCCCGAAACTGTTCGCTGAAGGTCGTCAGGAACCAGGTGCGAAAGCCGTCCATGCGGTCGACCGCCGGCCCGGTCGGGCGCATGCCGGCGGCGAGGCCCCAGGCGCGGAACGGCTCGAGCAGAGCGGGATCGCCGGCGATGACATGGATCGGCACGTCGCGGTCGGCGTCCTCGCCGGTGATGATCGGCGCCGGCTGGTGGTCGCCGACCAGGATCATCAGGGTCCGCTCGTCGGCGAAGGCGGCGGCATAGGACGCCAGCACGTCGAGCACGTAGTCGATCGCCAGCGCGTACTGGTGGCGGACCCGCTCGGGATCGCGCCACACCACCTCGGGCGGGTCGCCCTGCTGCGCCCAGCGCGAGAACACGGCGCCGTCGCCGATCGCCGACCAGTCGTCGAGCAGCGGCGGAATCGGCGTCCAGGGCGCGTGGCTGCTGATCAGCGAGATCTCGGCGAACAGCGGCAGGGCGGCGTCCGCGCGCTCCAGGCGCTCGAGCGCGCTCAGCGTGTACTGGTCCGGCATGGTGATCCAGTTGTAGGGCAGGCCGGCATAGCCCAGATCGGCGGCGGCGTAGATCCGCTGGTAGCCGAACCGCTCGCCCTCGGGCCACGGCATGGTGATCGCCGGCTTGATCGCCAGCGTGCGGTGACCGGCCGCCGCGAAAGCCTTGCTGAGCGTCAGCCAGTCGCTGCGCAGCAGGGCGTCGTAGTCGCGCTGCAGCGGCAGCCAGAGGCCGCTCTCGATCGTGCCGTGCGCCAGCCAGGACTGGCCGCCCACGGTCGGCGAGGTGAGATAGCCCGACGCGGCGGCGAGGCCGTGCGCGGCGAGCTGCCGCTCGAACGCCTGCAGCCGCGGCTGCAGGATCGTCGCGTAGCGCGGCTGCTCCAGCGCGCTGCGGCCATAGGACTCGACGTAGATCAGCAGCACGTCGATGCCGGCCAGCCGCGCCAGCAGGGTGCTCTGCGGCAGCGCCCGGACGGGATCCGAGGCCATGGCCGCCGCGAGCCTCGCCTGGTCCTGCACCGCCTCGCGGCCGAGGCGCCATTGCGCCAGCAGCATGTCGCTGGCATGCGCCGAGACCGGCCGCCAGCCCATGAGCTGCGGCGCCGCCCGCCCCAGGCCGAAGGCCGCGAGCAGCAGGAGCGCGAGCGCGATCGTCGGGACGCGCAGGCGCCGCCGCGCCAGCGTCCGCTGCGCCGCGCCGACCGCCAGCACCGACAGGACGAACGCCGCCAGCAGCGCGAGGCCGACGCCGGCCAGCAGCAGGGCGCAGAGGAACGGCCCGAGCGTACCGCTCAGCAGGCGCACCAGCGAGGGCGCGAGGTCGAGGTCGAGCAGCGGGTTGAGGCCCCGGCCCAGGCTCGCGCGGATGGCGAGCTCGCCGAGCTCGAGCGCCAGGACCAGCGTGCTCGCCGCCGCGGCGGCATAGCGCAGGACGCGGCCGGGCACGCCGGCGCGAAGCGGCGCGACCAGCGCCAGCAGCAACAGCAGGGCCACAACCTCGAGGGAGAGCGCGAAGCGCAGCGGCCCGTAGGGATTGGTCGGCAGGCTCCACAGGCAGGACAGCCAGAGCGCCGCCAGCAGCAGGGCGGCGCCGCCGCGCCAGCCGGCCGCGGACGCGCGGAGCGGCGCGGCGGCGACGCTCACCTGCGTCATGGCGATGCGGCGTCGCGGCTTCCGGGACGGGCGCAGGTCACTATGATGCCTCGGCCCGGCCGGCGCGTGCGGCCGACCGCGATGCACAGCCATGGAGGATGATGCTCATGCCGTATGCCCTCGGCGAT
>DASUGG010000046.1:0-8495 GCA_036274135.1 Geminicoccaceae bacterium | reverse complement strand
GCGGGAAACCAGGTAGAGCAGCGACTTGCCGTAGGGGCCGACGCTGTCCTGCCGCTCGCGCGCATCGCTCAGCAGCTCGATGTAGAAGTTGCGCCTGCTCAGCCGCTTGGCGCGCAGCGCCTTGCGGAGGAAATCGGTCGCGAACGCCATGCTGCAGGCCGGCGCATAGAGGCCGAGCGAGGCGATGTCGATGCCGCGCGCCACCAGCCGTTTGCCGAGATGGCCGAGCAGGATGGCGCCGGCGGAATGGCCGAGCAGGTGGACCTCGAGATCCTTGCCGAACTCGGTGCGCAGCGCCTCGAGATGATCGGCGAGCAGACGCAGGCCGCCGCCGGGCGTGGCCGCCGCGGCGGCGTTCTGCTTCATCTGCGTCCAGACTGCCTTCGCCAGGATCTTCTCGGCCGCCGCCTCGAGAGAGCGGTCCTTGGTCTCGAGCACCGCCTCCCTGATGTCGTCGAACATGCCGCGGGCGCGCAGTACCTCAAGGTCGATCCCGAACTGCTTGGCGTGGTCCTCGAGGATCGCGCGCAACGTCTCGCCGAAGCCGGTGCGCCAGGTGACGAACAGAGGGTAGATGCCGTTCGCCTTGAAGTAAGGCGCCATGATGCGGATCCGCCCGATCGAGGCCTCCTCGTCGTTGAGGCCGCCATGGGCGTAGATCACGAGCTTCTTCCTGTCCTGCGCGGCGAGCCAGGCGCGCGGCCGGGTCAGGACGACGTCGGCGACGTTGGCGGCCGCGTTCTCGACCGTGATCAGCCGTTGCAACGGCGTGCCGTCGTTGCCGAGCACGAGGCTGTGCTGGTAGGCGGCATCGCTCGACCAGGGCGCCACCTCGGGGTTGCGGTAGGTGTACGACTGCCGGCCGCCGGCAAGCCGCACCGTGGCGCCGGTCGCCGCCGCCTGCCGCTGCAGAGGCGTGCGGTTGAGCGCGACGGCCGCGCCGCGCCTGACCACCGGCGCGCCCATCACGGCGACCCAGGCGTCCATGCCGTTCTTGACCCAGTCGGCATAGGTCAGGATGGCGAAGCCGCGATAGCCCCACTTCGGTCCCCAGGAGTTCTGGACGATGAAGCCGTCGGCGTTGTAGCCGACGATCGCGAAGGCGTGGCCGCCGGTCTCCCTGGCACCGGCCGTCTCGATCAACGGCGGCGTCTCGGAGCTCGACAGCCACCAGCCTTCGTGCACCGTCGCCGAGGCGTAGATCGCGTGCACCTCAAAGATCGCCGCCTGCATGTCGACGATCGAATCCTTGTTGACGCGGTAATAGGCCCCGAGCGGGCGCAGCGCGGCATCCTGTTGCCAGCCCTCCTTCGGCTGGGTGAAGCGCTTCTGGTAGGGCCACAACGTCTCGTTGCAGACGCCGTGGTGATGCCAGCCCTTCATGGCGCCGCGGCAGCTCGAGCCGTCGTAGTCCTCGCCCGCCCACTCGTCGTACAGCCGCGCCATGTGATAGAGCATGCGCGGGCTGACCCGCGCCGGCGGGTCGCCGGCGCCGCTGCGCTGCCAGCGCTCCCAATGCAGATAGTTGACGCAGGCGGCGAGGCCGAAGCCGGTGCAGGCACCCTCCTGGCCCTGATCGAGGATCATGCCGTCCTTGCAATACCTCTCCAGGTACCTCTCGACCAGCGACGGGTGCGGATGCTCCGGCTCCAGCGAGACCAGCCGCGGGCTGTAGTAGTGGTCGCGAAAATCGATCCGGTCGGGCCGGGCATCGAACTGACGCTTGTCGGGCTGCGACGTCGGCATGGCACCTCCGGCAGGCAGGCCGAGATTGCCGGCATGCTAGCGTAGTTTACGCTCCGGTTGAAGAATATCGCTGGCCTTCTAACCGCTGCGCGCATGCCGCCCCGCGCCCCGGCCGTGGCCGCTTGACCCGCCGCCCGTGCAGGACCCACATGTCAGGCATGCGCGCGTTCACCGTCAGACCCGAGCCGGATGACCCGCGGCTAACCCGGACGGTCGCCGGGATCGACCAGGAGGGCCGGCCGATCGAGACCGCCGTGGTCCACGAGCGGCCGCTGACCCTGTTCCTGAATGGCCAGGAGATCGTCACGATGATGACGATCGGCGACTACCCCGACTATCTCGCGGTGGGCTACCTGTGCAATCAGAACATGCTGCGGCCGGACGACGAGGTCACCGGCATCGACTACGACGAGGAGCTCGAGGTCGTGGTCGTGCGCACCGCCCGCGCGACCGACTACGAGGAGAAGCTGAAGAAGAAGGTGCGCACGTCGGGCTGCGCCCAGGGCACCGTGTTCGGCGACCTGATGGAGCAGTTCGATCAGGTCCGCCTGCCGGCGGACGCCGTCCTCAAGACCTCGTGGCTCTACAGCCTCGCCCGGCAGATCAACACGGCGCCGAGCCTCTATCTCAAGGCCGGCGCGATCCACGGCTGCGTGCTGTGCGAGGAGGACCGGCCGCTGCTCTACAGGGAGGACGTCGGCCGCCACAACGCGGTCGACAAGATCGCCGGCTACATGTTCCTGCACGGCATCGATCCGGCCGGCAAGATGTTCTACACAACCGGCCGCCTGACCAGCGAGATGGTGATCAAGACGGTGCAGATGCAGATCCCGATCCTGATCTCGCGCTCGGGTTTCACGGCCTGGGGAGTCGATCTCGCGCGGCAGGCGAACCTGACGCTGATCGGCCGCGCCAAGGGCAAGCGCTTCGTCGCCCTGGCCGGCGCCGAGCGCATCGTCTTCGACGCCGACCCGCACTATGTGCCGGAAGAGTCGCGCAGCCTGCAGCGCAAGGCGTCGCTCGAGGACGACGCCGCCTGAGACCTCCTTCGGCGCCACAGATCATCGGTCCGCCGCAGCCGGCCGTACCGCCGTGCGCCGCCTTGTGAGCTTCGTCACAGCGTTGTTGGCGAAGCCGGCGTAGACAGGTCCCGAGAGACGACAGGTCGCCCCTACCGGGGGCGGCGCGTGTGGACCGGACCGGCGATGGACAGGATGGATGCGCTTGCCGCGATCGAGTCGCTGAAGACCGCCGACGTGGTGCTGTTCGGGGCGCCCGGCGCGTGGCTCGCCCGGCTCTGGCCGCGCCGGACCGCATGGACGCATGTGGGCCTCGTGCTGCGCCGCCCGGAGGACCCCCAGCCGCTGCTGTGGGAGGCGCAGGACGGCCTGCACCGCGGCACCGCGGTCATGCCGCTCGTCGAGCGCGTCGCGCGCTTCGCCGGCCGGGTCGGCGTGCGCTGCCTGAACCGCCCGCTCGGCGAGCAGCACGGTGCGGCGCTGGAGGCGTTGCGTCGCGAGCTCGCCCGCCCGCCGCGGCACGGCCTCATGGACCTGATCGCCGCGGCCGACGACGGCTGGGTCGGCACGCGGGCCGAGCACCTCGGCGATCCGACCGATGCCGAGCTCGTGGCGACGGTCTATCAGAGGCTGGGCCTCCTCGACGGCGCCGAGAAGGGCGGCGCGGCCGCGAGCCGCTTCCGGCCGCGGCATTTTGCCGGGAGCCATGGCCTCGAGCTGCGCAACGGCTATGCGCTCGGCCCCGAGATCGTGCTGCAGGAGCCGGCCGGTCAGCCCGGCTGGAGCGATTTCCGTCCGCAGCCCGTCTGAGCGTGGCCAAGCGCCGCGCGATGGTCCACTCTGTCCGGGCCGGAGCGATGGAATGAGGTCATGGCAGCGGACCGTATGGGGGAAGGCGTGGTCGGCGTCCTGCTCGCCGGCGGCCAGGCGAGGCGGATGGGCGGCGGCGACAAGAGCCTGCGCCGGCTCGGCGCCCGGACGATCCTCGAGCACGTGATCGAGCGGGCACGGCCGCAGGTGGCGGCCCTGGTGCTGAACGCCAACGGCGATCCGGCGCGCTTCGCCCGCTTCGGCCTGCCGGTCGCGGCCGACGTGGTCGAGGGCTTCGCCGGGCCGCTCGCCGGCGTGCTGACCGGCATGGAATGGGCGCGCGGCCACCGGCCAGACTGCGCCTGGATCGCCACCATCGCGACCGACACGCCGTTCTTCCCGTGCGATCTGGTGGCGCGGCTGCGCGAGGCGGTCGAGGGCGCGGACCTCGCCTGCGCCAGCTCCGGCGGCCGCGCCCACCCGGTGTTCGGCCTGTGGCCGGTCCGTCTGGCCGACGACCTGCGCCGGGCGATGCAGGAGGGGGTCCGCAAGGTCGACGTGTGGACGGCGCGCCACCGCCTGGTCGAGGTCGACTTTCCGGCCGAACCGCACGATCCCTTCTTCAACGCCAACCGGCCCGATGATCTGGCCGAGGCGGAGCGGCTGCTGGCCGCCGGCGCCAATGGCGCCGACGCGCGGGCGTGAGGCTCAGGCCGCCGTCTGCTCGGCTTCGGGCTCCTCGGCGGCGCCCTGGATCTGGCGGACCGCCTGGCGCAGCGAGGTAGCCACGAGGTCCGCGCCGGTCGCCTGCAGCAGCTCAGGCGGCGCTTCCTGCGGGGCATCGGCGGTCCACATGCCCAAGGTCAGGCGGACCCCCGGCCCGAAGTGCTGGCGCAAGCGCCTGAGCGTCCGGTGCGCGTGCTGGGTGGCGCCGGAGTTGACGTAGGACAGGCAGATCTGCTCGACGCCCTGCCGCGGCAGCCTGGCCAGGTTCCTGCCGGAGATCTCGGCGCGCGGCACCATCCTGGCGGTGACGCCGCCGCTCTGGTTCAGGAGCTGCGCGAGCATCGCCGCGGCGGCCTCGTCGAGGCCGTTGCGGGCGCCGATGCACAGCACCGAGGCGGGCGGCGCCGGCTCCTCGGCCGCCTCGTCCTCCTCCAATCCCTGCTCCTCCGCCAGCTCGTCGATGACGTCGATCGCATCCTCGGCGATCTCCTGCACCGTCGCCCGGTCCAGGCTACCGCGCAGCCGGTCCTGCTCGGCATGCGCCAGCGCGGGGAGGATGACGGAATCGTACAGTTTCTCGAGCGAGCCCTCCTCCAGGTACTCCTCGGCGAGCTCGGTCGCCTCGTCCGGGTCGTGCGCCAGCAACCTTTGGTAGAACTTGACCTCCGGCGCCAGTGCCGGCTCGTCGCCCAGCAGGACGTCGAAGAAGGCGAGCTGCGGCACGTGCCGCCCGAGCACCACGACGCAGACGGTGAGCGGCGTCGCCATCAGCAGACCGAGCGGCCCCCAGAGCGTGGTCCAGAACACCGCGGCCACCAGGATGGCGACCGGCGAGAGCCCGGTGCTCGAGCCGTACAGCCAGGGCTCGAGCACGTTGTTGATGAGCAGCTCGAGGACCACGAACAGCGCGACGGTCAGCAGCGGCAGCGTCCAGCCGGGCGCCACGGCGAACGACAGCGCGATCGGGAACAGCGCCGCGAGCACCGGTCCGAGATAGGGGATGAAGCGCAGCGCCGTCGCCAGGCAGCCCCAGAGGATCGGATTGGGCACGCCGATCAGATAGAGGCCGATGCCGACCGGGATGCCGTAGAGCACGTTGATGGTCAGCTGCATCAGCAGGTAGCGGCTGATGCGCCGGGCGGCGTCGTCCATCGCCTCGGTCGCGCGCGCGACCTCCCGGCCGCCGACCAGGCGCAGGACGCGGTCACGCAGATCCTCGCGCTGGATCAGCATGAAGATCACCAGGACGACCACGAGCCCGGCGGTGGCGAACGGCGCCACCAGCGGTACGCCGACCTCGCGCAACGTCTCGAGCGGCGTCGGCTCGGGCTGCTGCACTCGCACCAGCAGAGGCTCGACCGGCTTGGCCGCGCCCGCGCCCTCCCCCCGGCCGCCGCCGTCTCCGGCGGGCGGCTGGGTCGCCTCCTGCAGCTCCTGCCGCAGGTCGCGCAGCATGTCCGTGGTCCGCTCGATGACGCCGCCGCTCGGCACGGCGATGCGCAGTTCGCGGATCTTGCTGCGCAGGTTCCACTCGTAGGTGGGAAGGTTGGTGGCCAGGTCGGCAAGCTGGGTCGCGACCACCGAGCCGAGGCCAGCGAGCGCGACGAACAGCAGCAGGACCACCGCAAGGACCGACGGGATGCGGCCGAGGCCCCAGCGGCGCAGTCGGATGACGATCGGCGCGAGGGCGAAGCTCAGCAGGATCGCCAGCGCGATCGGGATCAGAATCTCGCGGCCGAGATAGAGCGCGCCCACCACCAGGGCGATGAGGGCGATCATGGTCGTCGACGACATCGGCGTCGCGGTCGCCGACGCCGGCGCGGGCTGTGACCACCTTCTTGGCAGCGCAGGCTTGATCATGGACGCGGCAGTTCCCGTAATGCGAGAGCAACTCTAGCAAACGAGCCAGGCGTCGTCGCGTTCCTCGCGGGCCAAGGTCCGGCCCGCGGCCGACCGTCGCGGCCGCTCAGGGCGGGCATCGGCCGACGCGATCGCGACGCTGGCCAATCACGCCGCTTGCGCTATGGTGCCTGCGCAGAATGGAGCGAACGCGCGCACGGGAAAGCCTGGGATGATCCTCGCGGAACGCATGCACCGGCTCGGCACCGAGAGCGCCTTCGAAGTGCTGGCGCGAGCCCACAAGCTCGCGCAGCAGGGGCGCGACGTCATCAATCTCGGCATCGGTCAGCCGGACTTTCCGACGCCCGAGAACATCGTCGCCGCGGCGCAGAAGGCGTTGGCCGACGGCCACCACGGCTACACGCCGGCCAACGGCATCCTGCCCCTGCGCGAGGCGGTCGCCGAGGATATCGCGCAGCATCGCGGCGTCGAGATCGATCCCGACCGCATCGTCATCGTGCCCGGCGGCAAGGTCACGATGTACTTCGCGATCACCATGTTCGGCGAGCCCGGCAGCGAGATCATGTACCCCGACCCGGGCTTCCCGATCTACCGCTCGGTGATCGAGTTCAGCGGCGCCAAGGCGGTGCCGATCCCGCTGTACGAGGAGAGCGGCTTCTCGTTCTCGGCCGAGGAGGTGCTCGCCAAGATCACCGAGCGCACCCGGCTGATCATCGTCAACAGCCCCGCCAACCCGACCGGCGGCGTCGTGCCGAAGGAGGAGCTGGACAGGCTGGTCGCCGGGCTCGAGCGCCACCCGCAGGTGATGGTGCTCTCGGACGAGATCTACGCGCGCATGGTGTACGACAACATGCCGCACGCCAGCATGCTCGCCTATCCCGAGATCGAGGACCGGCTGATCCTGCTGGACGGCTGGTCGAAGACCTACGCCATGACCGGCTGGCGGCTCGGCTATGCGGTCTGGCCCCGGGAGCTGGCGGAGCATGCGACGCGGCTCGCGATCAACATCCACTCCTGCGTCAACGCCGCGACCCAGTGGGCCGGAATCGAGGCACTCAAGGGGCCGCAGGATGCCGTCGACCGCATGGTCGCCGCGTTCGATCGGCGCCGCCAGGTGATCGTCGAGCGGCTGAACGGCCTGCCGGGCTTCCGCTGCGTGCGCCCGGGCGGCGCGTTCTACGCCTTTCCCAACATCGGGGGGACCGGCTACTCGGCGCGGGCGCTGCAGGACACGCTGCTGAACGAGGTCGGCGTGGCGCTGGTCGCGGGAACGAGCTTCGGCGATCAGGGCGAAGGCTATATCCGCTTCTCCTACGCCAACTCGGTGGAGAACATCGAGCGTGCGATCGATCGCATCGGCAAATTCCTCGGCGGCTAGTGGATCGTGACACGACCGATCGGTTCCGTCGTCGAGCGGCTGCACGAGGCCCGGCCGCCAGAGCGGCAGGCGCTGGCAGGCACGCGCGTCCGGCTCGAGCCGATCGCCCCGGAGGGCCATGCGGAAAGCCTGTACGAGATCTCCCATGGCCGGGACATGGCCTGGCTGTGGGATTACATGTCCCATGGCCCGTTCGCCGATCTGGCCGACTTCACCGGCTGGCTGGAGGGCTGCGCCCCCGCCGCCGATCCGCTGTCCTTCGCGGTGATCGACCTGCGCAACGGGCGGGCGTCCGGTATGGCGAGCTACATGAACATCGTGCCGGCCGACGCCCGGATCGAGGTCGGCCAGATCTGGTACGCGCCGCCGGTGCAGCGCACGCCGCTGCCGACCGAGGCCATGTTCCTGATGTTCACGCGCGTCTTCGATGAACTCGGCTACCGCCGCCTCGAGTGGAAGTGCAATGATCTCAACGAGCCTTCCAAACAGGCCGCCCGGCGGCTCGGCTTCACCTATGAGGGAACCTTCCGCCAGCACATGATCGTCAAAGGTCGCAATCGCGATACCGCTTGGTTCTCGCTGCTGGATTCCGAATGGCCGGCGGTGCGCGCCAACATGGAGCGCTGGCTGTCGCCTGACAATTTCGATGCCGAGGGCCGCCAGCGCACCTCGCTCAGCGCGCTGAACGCCGCCCTCCGGCAGAACTGACCCGTTCCCGGCGCCGCAAGCCCGGGCGACGGGGCGCACGGGGGCTTGCGTTGGGGCGGGCGGTCTGGTTCGCTGTGGCGGCGGGGCCCCGCGGGCGGGGCGCGAGAGGGAGGCGGCGATGGACGTACGCGCGGCGGTGGCGCACAAGGCGGGCGAGCCGCTCTCGGTCGAGACGGTGCAGCTCGAGGGGCCCAGGGCGGGCGAGGTGATGGTCGAGATCCGCGCCACCGGGATCTGCCACACCGACG
>DASUGG010000045.1:0-6366 GCA_036274135.1 Geminicoccaceae bacterium | reverse complement strand
CCACCAGCTCGAGACCGGCCGTCCGCCAGCCCTCGACGCCCTCCGGATACCAGTAGACGTGGCTGTAGCCGAGCTCCCGCACCGCCCGCTTGGCGGCGTTGTAGCCGAACCAGCAATTGGCGTCGCAGTAGAAGACCCGCGGCCGCGCCGCATCGCCTTCGGTGAGCGCCTCGAGGTTGTCGGCGAAATAGGCCGCGAACTCGGGCGACAGGCTGCCCAGGCCCACATTGGGCAGCCACACCGAGCCGGGAAGGTGCTTGGGCGGCGGCGGCTGCCACGCCGCCTCGCCCTCGGGCCCGGTCGGCTTCGACATGACGTCGATCAGGATCGGCCGGTCACTTTCGATCAACTTTCGCAGAGCGGCCGTGTCGACCACCGTCGCGCCCTCGAGGGTCGCGGGCGTGGCGGCGCGATAGCGCTCCGTGCGATAGCCGTCCGGCTCCGGCACGGCCGCTGCGCTCGCGCCGCCGCTCGACGGATGCGCCGCGATCAGCTCACCCCGCTCGTCGAGCAGCGGTACGTGATAGCGCTCCAGAATGGCGGTGATCTCGGGCTGCAGCTCGCGGATCAGGCCATTGAGCTCGCGCTTCCATTCGGGCTCGGCGGGCCGGACGCCCATCGAGACGCGAAAGTCCAGGCGCCCCCCGGGGCGGTCGCTGTGCAGCGGCACGAGCGTGATCGGCTCGCTCTGCTGGCTCGCCCAGTAGCCCGCGATCGGTCCCCAGATCAGCGCCACGTCGATTTCGCCAGCGGCGAGGTCGGCGATCATGTCGCGGCCCGGGTGGTAGTAGCGCGTGTCGACCAGCAGAGGATAGGAGCGCGCCTGGTCCAAAAGGCCCCGCTCGACCAGCAGGTCGGCTGGCGGCGTGGCCGCGACGACCCCGATCGTCGCCTGCTGCATCGCGGGGCTGGCGAGGTCGGCGAACTTCTCGCCGTCGGCGGTGCGGTACGCCAGGACGTAGGTCGAGCGATAATAGGGATTGGTGTTCTGCAACAGCTCGTTGGCGCTCGCCACGCCCATCACGACGTCGCAGAGATAGGACCGCAGCGTGTTGCGCACGAAGCCCATGGTGTTGGGATGCCAGGTGTAGCGCAGCGGCACGCCGAGGCGCTGCGAGATCAGCTCGGCGATCTCGTTCTCGAAGCCCTCGCCCTTGTCGTTGGAGAAGGGCAGGTCGTTCGGATCGGCGCACACCCGCAAGGCGTTGGGATCGACCAGCTCGCCGAGCGAGGCCTGGCGCGCCGCCGCCGGCCACGCCAGCGACGCGGCCGCGACCAAGCCGACCAGCCCCGTTAGCCTGGCGATCGACCGACGGCATGCCGGGCGCATGGCCTCTCCCGAGCGCTTACTGTCGCTGCGGCCGTCCACGGCCGAGCACTCCATCCGAGCGGGCCTTCAGGTAGGCGTAGATGTCGTCGAGGTAGGTGGCGACGTCCATCACGGTGCCGAACGCCGGCATTACGCTCTGCTGGCTGGTGGTGACGTTCTGCCGGCCGTTGATGACGACCTCGGCGAACTGGTCGTAAGACATGGTCTTGAGGGACTCGACGAGGTCGGGGGCATAGGAGCTGCCCAGACCATCTGGGCCATGGCAGGTGTGGCAGCTGGCATGATAGCGCCGCCAGCCGTTGTAGGTGCCCTGGTCGACCTTGCCGTCGACGATCGAATAAGGCTTCTCCTCGTCCTGCGCGCTGGCGGGCAGCGAAGGTGCCAGCGCGCCCGCTGTCCACCCGACCGTCAGAGCTCCAAGCCACAAGCTGCGTCTCACCGGCATCCGGCTCTCCCTCCAAAAGGCGTTCTTCCTTGGCGCCCGCTCATCGCGCGGCTCGTCGATACCGCACCTTGGCACAACAATCTAGAATAGGACGCATTCCGCGGCCAGCCTGAGCGCACAGCCTAGGTGCCCTTTCCTGTACGGGCCATGAACCCCCTGGCAGGGTTGTAGCCGTACATCGCGACGATCAGGAACCCGGCGGTCCACAGGCAGGTATAGGCGAGCGCCATCGGCTCGACCTGGCCGTACAGCGCGAAGCGGATCAGCTCGACCGCGTGCGTGAACGGGTTCGCCGAGCTGACCTGATACAGCAGCACGCTGCTCTCCCGCATGCGCCACAACGGGTAGAGCGCCGACGATGCGAAGAACATCGGGAAGATGATGAAGTTCATCACGCCGGCGAAGTTCTCGAGCTGGCGGATGAAGGAGGACAGCAGGAGGCCCAGCGCGCTGAGCATGAGGCCCGCCAGCATCAGCGCCGGAAAGACCGTCACATAGCCGATCACGGGCGCCCGGATGCCGAACAGCCAGCCGATGCCCAGAAATACGTAGACCTGCAGGCAGGCGACCAGGACGATCGCGATCAGCTTGCAGATCAGCAGATACCAGCGCGGCAGGGGGCTGACCAGCAGCACCCGCATCGATCCCATCTCCTGGTCGTAGACCATCGACAGGCTGCCCTGCATGCCGCTGAACAGGAGGATCATGCCGCACAGGCCGGGCATGATGTAGACCTCGTAGAGAATGTAGGTCTCGTAGGGCGGCTGGATCGAGACGCCGAGCACCGAGCGGAAGCCGGCGGCGAAGATCATCAGCCAGACCAGTGGCCGCACCAGGGCCGCGAAGAAGCGGCCGCGCTGCAGGAGAAAGCGCAGGAACTCGCGCCAGCAGATGCCGCGCAGGCAAAGCAGCCAGGGCTGCACGCCGCTCGGGCGCTCGGCAAGCGCGTCGGCGCGCGCGGTCGGCAAAGAGAGGCTCATGGTTTGGCCGCCGTGGTGAGCTGCTTGTAGGCGCCGGCGAGGTCGCCGCAGCCGGTCTGCGCCATGACGGCCGCGATCGGGCCGACGGCGCGCACGCGGCCGTCGCCGAGGATGACCAGCTGGTCGCCCGGCCAGACCTCATCGATCAGATGGGTGGTCCAGAGCACCGCCAGCCCGCGCTCCTGGCAGAGGTGATGGACGTGCTCGACGATCGCACGGCGGCTGTCGATGTCGAGGCCGACGGTCGGCTCGTCGAGAATCAGAAGCCTCGGCTCGTGCAGCAGCGCCCGCGCCAGCTCGACCCGCCGGCGCAGGCCACCGCTCAGCGTGCGCACGAGCGCCCGCCGGCGGTCGGCGACGCCCAGCCGCTCCAGCTCCTCGCCGATGCGCCGCTCGGCGCGGGCGCGCCCCAGGCCCTGCAGGCTGGCCGCATAGCGCAGGTTCTGCTGCACGCTGAGGTCGAGGTCCAGGGTCAGGCGCTGGAACACGACGCCCATCGCGGCGAGCGCGGCGCGGCTCGCCCGGCGCAGGTCGAAGCCGTTCACCGCGATGCTGCCGCCGCGACTGTGGAACAGCCGGGTCACCAGCGACATCAGGGTGGTCTTGCCGGCGCCGTTGGGCCCGAGCAGCGCCGTGAACGAGCCCGCCGGCACGCGGAAGCTGACGTCGTCCAGGGCGCGCCGGCCGCGGCCATAGGCGAAGGATACGCCTTCGATCACGAGGGCGTTCTGCGGGCCCGGCTGCGGCGAGCTCAAGGCCACGCCTCCGCCGGCGCCGCGAGCCGGTCCAGCTCGCCCAGCCCATGCGCCGCGAGCAGGCTCGCGCGGACCGCCTCGTTCGCCCGCTCGTCCTGGCGCTCGGCCTCGCTCAACGGCACCTCGATGTCGCCGAGCAGCCGGCCGGGCGATGCGGACAGCAGGATCAGCCGGTGCGCCAGCGCCGCCGCCTCGCGAAGATTGTGGGTCACCAAAATGGCGGTGGTGCGGTGCAGGGCCAAAAGCTGGCGCAGCAGCAGGCGCAGCCGGGCGGCGGTCTGCTCGTCGAGCGACACGAACGGCTCGTCGAGCAGCAGCAGGCCGGGCTCGATCACGAAGGCGCGCGCCACGGCGGCGCGCCGCGCCATGCCGAGCGACAGGCGCGAGGCGAACAGCTTGCCGGCGGAGCCGAGCCCGACCTCGGCGAGGATCGTCCGCACCCGCGCATCGTCATGCGCGCCGCCGTCGAGAACCAGCCGGATGTTCTCCTCGACGGTGCGCCAGGGCAGCAGGCGCGGCTCCTGAAAGACGTAGGCGAGGCGGCGGCCCGGCGCCGGTTCGATACGGCCGTCGAACGACCGGTCGAGCCCGGCGATCAGGTTCAACAGCGTGGTCTTGCCGCAGCCCGAGGGGCCGGTCAGGGCCAGCACCTCGCCGGGCGCCATTGAGAAGGCGATCTCGCCGAGCACGTGCTTGGCCGGGGCGTCGCCCACGGGCGGGAACCACTTCGCCTCGATGGCGACGGTCAGCGCCGGCATGGCGGTCAACGCCGCCACCGGCTGAGCCGCTGCTCCAGCGGTTGCAGGATGCCCCATTCGATCAGCTGCACGACCGCGATGAAGGCGAGCGCATAGGCGAGGATGCCGGCGACGTCGAACAGCTGGAAATAGACGCCGAGCTGAAACCCGACGCCGTTCGAGCGGCCGAGCAGCTCGACCACGAGGACGATCTTCCAGATCAGCGCGAGACCCGAGCGGGCCGCGGCGGCGAGATAGGGATAGAGCTGCGGCAGCACGATCTCGCGCAGGACGCGCAGGCGCGGGACGCGAAACACCTGCGCCATCTCCATCAGACCCGGGTCGAGGGCGCGCGCGCCTTCGCGGATGGTCACGGCGACGTTCGGGATCTTGTTGAGCGCCACGGCTGTGATCGCCGCCGCCTCGATCAGGCCGATCCAGATGTAGGCGAGGATGATCGTCACCAGCGCCGGCAGATTGAGGAAAAACAGCAGCCAGGGATTGCCGAGACGGTCGACCAGCTGCGAGCGGCCCATGGCCAGCCCGACCGCGATGCCGATCGACATCGCCAGCGCGAAGCTGGCGGCGACCCGCAGCAGGGTCACCGCCAGGTGATATGGCAGCTCGCCCCGGGCGGTCTCGTCGATCAGCGCCTGGAAGACGGTGAGCGGCGCCGGCATGAGCCTCGGGTTGGCGGCCTGCGAGGCGGCGAGCTGCCACAGCGCCAGCAGTGCCAGGATCGAGATGGCGGGCAGCAGGATCCGCGACCATGCCTCGCCGGCCGCGGCCCACGGGCTGCGCCGCTCGCCTGCGGCGGCCGCGGCGCTTCGGCGCGTGGCCCTAGTAGCGGACACCGGGCCAGAATGTGCCATCGGCCAGTGTCGGTGAGCCGCCGACCAGCTGCTCGCCGCCGAGTTCGGCCAGCACCGCATAGAGCTTGCCGGCGGCCTGTCGCTCCTCGTCGCCCCAGCTGTGCACGATGCCTTCGCGGTAGCGGCGCTTGAGCGCGTCGAGCGTCGCGTCGTCCTCCGCCCGGGTCAGCGGCCGCAGCCGCTGCCACTCCTCGTCGCTCTTGTCCATGATGTCCTTGGCGGCGAGCGAGGCGCGGGCGAATGCCTGCATCAGGTCGGGGTGCGCCGCGGCCCAGTCCTCGCGGAACACGTAGCCGAGCTGCGGCGTGTCGGCCGGCACGCCGAGCGCTTCCTGCGCCTGCGTGACGTCGATCAGGCGCTTATGGCCCTCGGCCTCGAGGCGGGCGGCGTAGTGCCAGTAGTTGATCACGGCGTCGAGCTCGCCGGACCGGAACTTCTCGGTCAGCAGCGGCGGCGCGCCGTAGACGACGTCGGTGACCTCGGCAAGCTCGACGCCCTGCTGCCGGGCGACCGCCTGGATCAGAAGCCAGCTCTTGTCCAGCGGGCCGCCGGCGACGCCCAGGCGCTTGCCCGCGAGATCGGCGAGGGCGTCGATGCCGGCATCGGCATGTACCATCAAGGCGCCGACGCTGCTCGAATAGGGGATGAAGGTGAGGGGGACGCCGTCGGCGCGCTGGCGCGAGACCCACAGCCAGTCCTCGACGATGCCGTCGACCGCCTCGCCCATCAGCGCGACGTCGGCGGCGTCGTTGCCCGCGAACTCGCTGACCTCGAGCGTGAAGCCTTCTGCGGCATCGAGCGCATGCTGCTTGACGACGTCGAGCTCCCAATTGACGGTGCCGAACTTGAGCACGCCGATCCTGACCGTGCCGAGATCGGCAGCGTGCGCCGCGGTCGCGACGAGGCCGCCGAGCAGCGCCATACCGAAGGCCAGTCCCCGTCCCATTCGCACCTCCCCGTTGCAGCCCGTCGCGGCGCCGTTGCTTTGCTAGCTAGTGCGCGGCGCCCGGCGCCGCAAGCCCGGGCGGCGGGGCGCACGGGGGCTTGCGTTGGGGCGGGCGGTCTGGTTCGCTGTGGCGGCGGGGCCCCGGGGCGGGGCGCGAGAGGGGAGGCGGCGATGGACGTACGCGCGGCGGTGGCGCACAAGGCGGGCGAGCCGCTCTCGGTCGAGACGGTGCAGCTCGAGGGGCCCAGGGCGGGCGAGGTGATGGTCGAGATCCGCGCCACCGGGATCTGCCACACCGACG
>DASUGG010000044.1:0-14339 GCA_036274135.1 Geminicoccaceae bacterium | reverse complement strand
TCGACCAGCTCGATCGCCTGTTCTCGCCCTTGCGCCTGAGCGCCGCCGGCCTGCACGGGCTGGAACGGCGCAATCTCGCCGCCGGCGTGGTGCGCACTCAGCCCATTCCCGCCGCATTCGAGCCGGCGCGCAGCAGCCTCGAAGGCTTCGCCCGAGGCCACCCCGGCGTGCTGCTCGAGAACAAGGGTCTGACGCTCGCGCTGCACTATCGCAAGGCGCCGCAGATGGAAGAGGAGGCGAGAACGCTCGCACGCGCCGTCGCGACGGAAAGCAAGGGTGCCCTGGTCGTGCTCGAAGGCAAGATGGTGCTGGAGCTGAAGCCGCCCGGCAGCGACAAGGGCGAGGCGATCGCCGCGTTCATGCGCGAGCCGCCGTTTCGCGGCCGACGCCCGGTGTTCGCCGGCGACGACGTCACCGACGAGGCCGGCTTCGCGACGATCAACCGGCTCGGCGGCATCTCGATCCGCATCGGCGGCGATGCGCGGGTCACGGCGGCGGCTTACGGCCACCGCGACGTCGGCAGCATGCAGGGCTGGCTCAGCGATCTGCTCGGTGCGTGCGCCGCCTGACGTTCTCGAGGTCTTCCCGGCATGGCTTCCCTAGAGCTCGGCATCATCGGAAATTGCACCATCAGCGCGCTGATCGATCGCAGCGGCACGGTGGTCTGGAGCTGCTTTCCCCGCTTCGATGGCGATCCGCTGTTCTGCCGGCTGCTCGACGATGACGGGGAGCGAGGCTTCTACAGCGTCGAGCTCGACGATCTGGCCGAGGTCGCGCAGTCCTACCTGTCCAATACCGCAGTGCTGGTGACGCGCCTCACCAACCGCAGCGGCGATGGCGTCGAGATCACCGATTTCGCGCCGCGCTTCTATCAGTTCGGCAGGATATTTCGGCCGACGACGCTGATCCGCATCATCAAGCCGTTCGGCGAGACGCCGCGCATCCGCATCCGGCTGCGACCGGTGTTCCACTACGGCCGCCACGTGCCGCAGATCACCCGCGGCAGCAATCACATCCGCTATGTCGGCGCCGACGGCAGCCTGCGGCTGACCACCGATGCGCCGCTGACCTACCTGCTCGACGAGACGCCCTTCATCCTGGAGGACCAGGTCGCCCTGTTGCTGGGGCCGGACGAATCGCTGCGCGGGCCGGTGCTCGAGACCGGACGCGAGTTCCTCGATCAGACGATCGCGTACTGGCGATCCCTCATCATGCGCCTGTCGGTGCCCTTCGAATGGCAGGACGCCGTGATTCGCGCGGCGATCACGCTCAAGCTGTGCAGCTTCGAGGAGACCGGAGGGATCGTGGCCGCGATGACCACCTCGATCTCCGAGATCGACGGCCAGGCGCGTAACTGGGACTACCGCTTCTGCTGGCTGCGCGACGCCTATTTCGTGATCCGGGCGCTGAATCGTCTCGGCTACATCGAGACGATGGAGGATTTCCTGGCCTACATCAACAACATCGTCGGCATGAGCGAGAACGGCTACCTGCAGCCGGTCTACGGCATCGGGCTGGAGGCGAGGCTGACGGAGCGGCAGATCGACAACCTCGCCGGCTATCGCGGCAACCGGCCGGTGCGGGTCGGCAATCAGGCCTGGCAGCACGACCAGCACGACGGCTACGGCTCGGTCCTGCTGGCGGCGACCCAGGCGTTCTTTGACCAGCGCCTGCGCCGGCCCGCCGGCACGCACACCTTCCACCGGCTCGAGCGGATCGGCGATCAGGCCTTCGCGGTGCACGATCAGCCCGATGCCGGACTCTGGGAGTTTCGCACGCGTGCCGAGATCCACACGCATTCGAGCGTGATGTGCTGGGCGGCATGCGACCGCCTCGCGCGGATCGCCGGCCAGCTCGGGCTGGCCGAGCGGGCGACGCACTGGCAGACGCGCGCCGACCGCATCCGCGAAACGATCCTGCGGCGCGCCTGGAACTCCAAGCTCAACAGCTTCGTTAGCAGCTTCGAGGGGGACGCGATCGACGCAAGCCTGCTGCTGATGCATGAAGTAGGGTTCATCCGCCCCGACGATCCCCGCTTCGTCGGCACGGTGGATGCAGTCGAGCGACAGCTGAAGAACGGGCCATTCCTGTTCCGCTATGTGAAACCGGATGACTTCGGCCACCCCGAGAATGCCTTCATCATCTGCACGTTCTGGTACATCGACGCGCTGATCGCGCAGGGACGGATTGCCGAGGCACGTGAATTGTTCGAGAACATGCTTGCATGCCGCAATCACCTGGGTTTATTGTCGGAGGACATTCATCCCACGACGAAGGAGCTCTGGGGCAACTTCCCGCAGACTTATTCGCTGGTCGGGCTGATCAACTGCGCCATGAAGCTCAGCAAAACCTGGGAGGACGTCGTTTGAATCAGCGCTGTCGGGGACGGTGAGCCGACTCGTCGTCGTCTCCAATCGCGTCACGCCGATCTCCGGCAGCAGAGCCGCGACCGCTGGCGGCCTCGCGGTCGGAATCCTGGCCGCCTTGCGCGAGACCGGCGGCATCTGGTTCGGCTGGAGCGGCGAGCAGTCGGATGCCGCCGCGCCGATGCCCAAGGTCTCGCGCACCGGCAACATCACCTACATCACGATCGATCTCGCGCCGCGCGCCTTCGAGAGCTATTACGGCGGCTTCGCCAATCGCACCCTGTGGCCGCTGTTCCACTATCGGCTCGACCTCTCGAGCTTCGATCGCGACTGGTATGTCACCTATCGCCACGTCAACCAGCTGTTTGCCGAGCAGCTCTATCCCTATCTGCGCGACGACGACCTGGTCTGGCTGCACGACTACCACCTCATCCCGATGGGGGAGGAGCTGCGCAAGCTCGGCGTCAAGTGCAGGATCGGCTTCTTCCTGCACATCCCGTTCCCGTCGACCGAGGTCTACGTCGCGCTGCCGTGGCACGACCAACTCGTGCGGGCGATGTGCGCGTACGACCTGCTCGGCTTTCAGACCAGCAACGATCTGCGCAACTTTCACGACTACCTGTATCGCGAGGGGATCGGCTACGCCCTTGCGGGCGGCCTGATCCACGCGTTCGGCGTGACGCTGCGGGCGCAGGAGTTCCCGATCGGCATCGACGCCGGCGATTTCGCCGGCATGGCGACCTCGGCCGAGGCCGTGCGCGCCAGCCAGCGGCTGTCGCGCAGCCTGATCGGCCGCCGGCTGATCATCGGCGTCGACCGGCTCGACTATACCAAGGGCATCACGGAACGGCTGCGCGCCTACGAGGCGCTGCTGCAGAACTATCCGCACCACCGGGGGCAGGTGACTTTCGTTCAGATCTCGGCGCCCTCGCGCGAGGACGTGCCGGAATATCTCGAGCTGCGGCGGCAGGTCGAGGCGACGTCGGGACGGATCAACGGCCGCTTCAGCGAGTTCGACTGGATGCCGCTGCGCTATCTCAACCGCGGCTTCACGCGGCGGACCCTGGCGGGCTTCTTCCGGCTGTCACGGATCGGCCTGGTGACGCCGTTGCGCGACGGCATGAACCTCGTGGCCAAGGAGTACGTGGCGGCGCAGTCGGACGGCGACCCCGGCGTGCTGGTGCTGTCGCGCTTCGCCGGCGCGGCCGACGACATGGACGGCGCGGTGATCGTCAACCCGTATGACATCGAGGGGGTGGCCGAGGCGATGCATTTCGGCCTCACGATGCCGCTGGACGAGCGCCAGGACCGCTGGCACCGGCTGTTCGCGCAGGTCCAGCAGCACGACGTCCTGCATTGGCGGCGGAGCTTCGTCAAAGCCCTCGCGGAGAGCGGCCAGCACGCTGCTCAGTAGCCCCGCTGAGATCGCCTGCGGCCGCGGCTGCCACAGGCGCCGCCGCCGACGCTGCTCCCTCGATCGCCGGCAGAATGTGGACCTCGGTGAGCCTGGTCATGCGGCGGATCAGCTCGTCGACCGCCCGGTCGAGGAGAAATCCCTGGATCTTGAGCAGCATGCCGCCGATCAGCGCGGCTAGCGTCGCGTAGAGCGCGATCGCCATGCCGCGGCTCATCCCGGCGAGGGCGCTCTCGATCGTGCTCTGTTCGCCGAGGCCGAGGCCGCCGCCGGACCCGAGCATGACCGCCAAGCCGAGCACCGTGCCGAGCAGGCCGAGCGACAGCAGCAGATCCGCGACGAACCCGCCGAACAGGTGGCCCTGCCGTAGCTCGGCCTCGAAGCTGTCGAGCAGCAGACTCTGGTCGGTCGGGCGCCAGCCGCTCAGGCTCGCTTTGGTGTGCAGGTCGCGGATGTAGCGGCCGACGCAGCCGTGCGGCAGGCCGACCCCGGTGCTGTTGTGGTCGCCGATGGCGCACTGGACGGCCGCCAGCTGGCGCAGCGCCTGCGCCACGCGCACCAGGCACAGGCTGCCCTGGGCGGCCGCGAGCAGGAAGACTACCGTGATGGCGACCGAAATGCCGGTGCTGTCCTCATGCCAGACGCGTCGCAGCAGGCCACAGCGCCAGGCCGCGAGCAGCACCAGCCCGACGACGGCGAGCAGCGCGAGACCTTTCAGCAACAGGACATGCTCGCGGTCGATCCAGGGGCGGCGGCTTCGTGACAGCATGGCGGATCCGGGCGTGACGGTGATCATTACCTATCACAGGAGCATGCGCCTAGACAAGGTATTCGTACCTACGACGGCTGCTCGGGGTGCGTGGATCGGGGTGCTCACCGATCCGCCGAGTCGGAGCCGAGGCGCCCGGCGGTTGCGCGTGCACCTCAGGGCATCGGTGCCCAGAATGCATCGAACCCCGGTAGACGCAGAGGGCGCAGAGCGAGAGATGCCGGCCTCCCGGCGGGGGAGTTTTATGCCGCCGCGGCCTGCGGGTGTTCCTCAACTGCCTCGTGCGGCGAAGGGGAGTTGCCGGCGGATGCGACGAGCATCCAGTTATTCGATAAGATATATTATGACAAATAATCCGCTGCCGCCTTGGTCGCGGCCGTCAATGGCGGAGAATCTGGCTGAGGAACAGCTTCGTGCGCTCCGACCGCGGGTTGACGAAGAACTCCGAGGGCGGGCTCTGCTCGACGATCTCGCCCTGGTCCATGAACACCATGAGGTCGGCCACAGACTTGGCGAAGCCCATCTCGTGGGTCACGACGATCATGGTCATGCCCTGCTGCGCGAGCTCGGTCATCACGTCGAGCACCTCCTTGATCATCTCGGGGTCGAGCGCCGAAGTGGGCTCGTCGAACAGCATGATCACCGGCCGCATGCACAGGGCTCGGGCGATGGCGACGCGCTGCTGCTGGCCGCCGGACAGCTGGCCCGGATACTTCTGCGCCTGCTCGGGGATGCCGACCCGCTCGAGCAACTCCATCGCGGTCGCCACGGCCTCGTCCTTGGGCACCTTGCGGACCCAGGTCGGCGCCAGGATGAGGTTCTCCAGCACGGTAAGATGCGGAAACAGGTTGAACTGCTGGAACACCATCCCGACTTCGCGCCGGATCGCGTCGACATTGCGTACGTCGCCGGTCAGCTCGATGCCGTCGACGACGATATGGCCGCGCTGATGCTCCTCGAGGCGGTTGATGCAGCGGATCATAGTCGACTTGCCGGAGCCCGACGGGCCGCAGACCACGACCTTCTGGCCCTTCCAGACGTCGAGATTGAGGTCCCGCAGCACGTGGAACTGGCCGAACCACTTGTGCACGCCGCGCAGGATGATGATCGGCGCGTCGTTCGAATCGCGATCCGACATGGCCGCTTCAGTACCCGCGGCCGCTGCTGAACCGGCGCTCCAGGCGCATGCTGTAGCGCGACATGCCGAAGCAGAAGATCCAGAAGCCGAAGCCGGCGAAGACGTAGCCCTCGAGCGCGAAGCCGAGCCATGCCGCGTCGGTCAGCGCCGTCTGGACGATGCCCAGCAAATCGAAGAGCCCGATGATCAGCACCAGCGTCGTGTCCTTGAACAGGCCGATGAAGGTGTTGACGATGCCAGGGATGACGATGCGCAACGCCTGCGGCAGGACGATCAGCGCCATCATCTTGGCGTAGTTCAGACCGAGCGCCTGGGCGGCCTCGTACTGGCCCCTCGGGATCACCTGTAGGCCGCCGCGCACGACCTCCGCCATATACGCCGACGAGAACAGGGCGACGCCGATCAGCGCACGTAGCAGCTTGTCGAAATTGACTCCGGGCGGCAGGAACAGCGGCAGCATCACCGAGGCCATGAACAGGACGGTGATCAGCGGCACGGCGCGGATCAGCTCGATGAAGCCGATGCAGAGCAGGCGCACGACCGGCATCTCGGAGCGGCGCCCCAGCGCCAGCAGGATGCCGATCGGCAGGGAGCTCGCGATGCCGACGCCGGCGATCACGAGGGTGAGGAACAGCCCGCCCCACAGCGGCGTGCGCACCACGGGCAGACCGAAGGCGCCGCCGTGGAACAAGATGAAGGCGAGCAGCGGGTATACGAGCAGAATGCCGATGCCGAGCGTCACCTTGTGCCGGAAGCCGCGGACGAACAGCGGCGCGGCGGCGACGATCAAAAGGACGAAGGCGAAGACGACGCGCCAGCGCTGATCCGGCGGGTAGAAGCCGAACATGAACTGGCCGAAGCGCACCTTGACGAACGTCCAGCAGGCCCCGGAGACGCCGGCGCAGGCTTCGCGCGAATCGCCCTGCCAGGTCGCGTCGAACAGCGCCCAGTCGAGAATTGGCGGAATGGTCCGCCAGAGCAGCCAGGCGCAAAGCACGGTCAGAACCGCGTTGAGCGGCGAATTGAACAGGTTTGCCCGCATCCAGCGCAAGGCGCCGACCCTCTCGGTCGGCGGCGCCAGCGGCGCCGCTTCGCGGCCGGTGCGCGGCGCATCGGTCTCGGCGTGGATGTCCGCCATCGCGCTACGCCTCCCTCAGCGCCATGCGTCGGTTGTACCAGTTCATGAACAGCGAGATGGCCAGGCTGAGCGTCAGGTAGACGGCCATGGTCATGCTGATCGCCTCGACCGCCTGACCGGTCTGGTTGAGCGTCGTGCCGGCGACGATCGAGACCAGGTCGGGATAGCCGATCGCCACGGCGAGCGAGGAGTTCTTGGTCAGATTGAGATACTGGCTGGTCAATGGCGGGATGATCACCCGCAGCGCCTGCGGCACCACGACGAAGCGAAGGGTCTGCGCCGGCCGCAGGCCCAGGGCCGAGGCCGCCTCGATCTGGCCGCGGCTCACCGCCGCGATGCCGGCGCGAACGATCTCGGCGATGAAGGCGGCGGTGTAGATCGTCAGGCCGGCCAGCAGCGCCACGAACTCCGGCACGAGCGTGAGCCCGCCCTGCAGGCGAAAGCGGCCCATCTCCGGATACTCGAAGCTCACCGGCGCGCCGAGCGCCAGGAAGGTCAGGAGCGGCAGGCCGAGCAGCAGCGCGACCGACGCCAGCACCGTGCGGAACGGCCGTCCGGTCGCCTCGCGGCGGCGCTTCGCCCAGGGGATCAGCACCGCGACCGCGACGAGCGCGACGGCGAATGCGACCAAGGTGGCCCCGGCCCCCTCGCCGAGCACGGCCGCCGGGATGGTGAGGCCGCGGTTGTTGAGGAACACCGTGCCGCCGACCGCCACGCTGTCACGCGGATGCGGCAGGGCCTGCAGCACGGCGACGTACCAGAACAGCAGTTGCAGCAGCAGCGGGATGTTGCGGACCGTCTCGATGTAAACGATGGCGAGCCGCGCCACGAGCCAGTTGGTCGAGAGCCGCGCGAGGCCCAGGACGAAGCCCAGCACGGTCGCCAGGACGATGCCGAGCGCGGAGACCAGCAGCGTGTTGAGAAGGCCCACCCAGAAGGCCCGGCCGTAGGTCGACACCGCGCTGTAGTCGATCAGGCTGAAGCCGATGTCGAAGCCCGCGGTGCGGCTCAGGAAACGGAATCCGGTGGCGATTCCCTGCCGCCTGAGATTGGTGAGCGTATTGTCGACGAAATAGGCGACGAGCAGCACGAAGACGACCAGCGTCAGCGTCTGATAGACGATCGAGCGCACCCGCGGATCCCGCCAGGGTGCCGGCCGCGCGGGCTTGACGCCCGAGAAATACCGGTCGATCGCCATGGCGCCTCACCATCTCCTCGCTGCACGTACGGGAGCCCCCTGCCCGTCGCGCAGCGGCTTCGACCTAGCCGATCCCGCAGCAAGCTTGCCGTTTCGCCCGGCCGGGTCAAGAGGCCCGGGCTGCGGGCATCGCAGGAGGCATCGCCGGGGGGTGGGTCCGGCGACGCCTCCTGGCGGGGAACAGGGCTGGCTCGTCGGCGGGGCTCAGCGGACCGGCATGGCGTATTGCAGGCCGCCCTGGTTCCACAGAGCGTTGAGGCCGCGCTCGATCTTCAGCGGCGTGCTCTGCCCGAGATTCGCCTCGAAGATCTCGCCGTAATTGCCGACCTGCTTGATGACCTGATAGCCGAAGTCCGCGGGGACGCCGAGGTCGTGCCCCATCTCGCCCTCGGTGCCGAGCAGCCGGCGCACGACCGGGTTGTTCGAGTTGGCCTTCAGGTCGTCGACGTTCTGCGAGTTCACGCCGTACTCTTCGGCTTCCAGCATGGCGTACAGGGACCAGCGAACGACGTCGCCCCACTCCTGGTCGCCATGGCGCACGGCCGGTCCGAGCGGCTCCTTGGAGATCACCTCCGGCAGGATGATGTGGTCGTCGGGGTGGCTGAGCACCGTGCGCTCGGCATAGAGACCCGACTGGTCGGTCGTGTAAACATCGCACCGGCCCTGGTCGTAGGCCTGCCGGACCTCCTCCAGGCGCTCGATCACAACCGGCTCGTAGCTCATGTTATTGGCGCGGAAGAAGTCGGCGAGGTTGAGCTCGGTCGTGGTGCCAGGCTGCACGCAGACCGACGCCCCGTCCAGCTCGAGCGCGCTCTTCACGCCCAAGGACTTGGGCACCATGAAGCCCTGGCCGTCGTAATAGGTCACGCCCGTGAAGTCGAGGCCGAGCGCCGTGTCCCGGGTCAGCGTCCAGGTGGTGTTGCGCGACAGCAGGTCGACCTCGCCGGACTGCAGGGCGGTGAAGCGTTCCTTGGCGGTGAGCGGCGTGTACCGGACCGCCCCCGCGTCGCCGAACAGCGCCGCCGCCACCGCGCGGCAGACGTCGACATCGATGCCCGACCAGTGGCCGGCATCGTCGGGGTTGGAGAAGCCGGCGAGGCCGGTGCTCACGCCACACTGGATGAAGCCCTTCTCCTTGATCGCGTCCAACGTTTGGCCGGCCTCGGCGATGCCCAGGGGCGCCCCGCAGACGACGGCCGTTCCGGCCACGAGTACGGTAGCTAAGCGCATGATCGGTCCTCCGTGCTTTTTTTAGGATCAGTGCGGCGATGCCTCCCAGCATTGCCTCGATCGACTGGCGGAACACTAGCACAACGGACGCGAAATAGGCAAAACACGTGCCATGGCGGGACGATAGCCGCAGCAACCTCCCCGACCCGAGCAATACGAGAGGCGACCGATGGCCGAACGACGACCGATGAAGGACGATACCGTGATCGCGACGGCGGGCCGCGACCCCGAGCACAATTTCGGCGTGGTCAATCCGCCGATCTACCGGGCGTCGACTATCCTCTATCCGAGCGTCGAGGCGCTGGAGGCGCCGCGCCAGCTGCGCGGCGTCTATTACGGCCGCGCCGGCGTGCCGACCACCTTCGCGCTGGAGGACGCGGTGGCGGCGCTCGAGGGCGCCTACGGCGCCGTCGTCACCGGCTCCGGCAAGACCGCAATCACCCAGGCGCTGATGGCCTTTCTCGAGGCGGGCGACCACCTGCTCATGGTCGACACCGCCTATGGCCCGACCCGGCAGCTGTGCGACCGGGTGCTGGCGCGCTTCGGCGTCGAGGTCACCTATTACGATCCGCTGATCGGCGCCGGCATCGACACGCTGTTGCGTGACAATACCAAAGTGGTCTTCCTCGAATCGCCGGGCTCGCTCACCTTCGAGGTTCAGGACGTGCCGGCGATCGCCGCTGCGGCACATCCGCGCGGCGCCGTGGTGATGATAGACAACACCTGGGGCACGCCCCTCTACTTCAAGCCGTTCGAGCACGGCGTCGATGTCTCGATCCATGCCGCGACGAAGTATATCGGCGGCCACTCGGACCTGATGCTAGGGATCGTGACCTCCACCGAGGCGGTGCATCCCCGGCTGCGCCACGGCATGCAGGACCTCGGCGCCTATGCCTCGCCCGACGACTGTTATCAGGCGCTGCGAGGGCTGCGGACGATGTCGGTGCGCCTGGAGCGGCACCAGGCCAACGCGCTGCTGCTGGCGGCATGGCTGCGGGTGCAACCGGAGGTCGAGCGGGTGCTCTGTCCGGCCCTGCCCGGCGATCCCGGGCACGCGCTCTGGCGGCGCGACTTCCGCGGCGCCTCCGGGCTGTTCGGCATGCTGCTGAAGCCCTGCCCGCCGCGCGCCTGGCACGCCTTCGTCGAGGGCCTGGAGCTGTTCGGCCTCGGCGCGTCGTGGGGCGGCTACGAGAGCCTGATCCTGCCCAACCATCCCGAGCGCTACCGCACCGCCACGACCTGGGACGCGACCTTCCCCTGCATCCGCCTTCATGCCGGGCTCGAGGACCCCGACGACCTGATCGCCGACCTGGAGAAGGGTTTTGCGCGGCTCCGCACCGCGAGCTGACGCCTCACATCAAGCGGCGCCTTTGCGGCTGCTGCGCCGTGCGACGATAGCCTTCGACACGACCGGCGGCAGCGGGATGGTGAAGCAGGTAGGCTTCGATCGCCTCCGCGGTCGTAGCATCGAGCGCGCCTGCGGCGAAAGCCTTGAGATCGTCCTCGTGCAGTACGCGAACCTCGATCACGGTATTCTCGCGTCGCGGCAGCATGTCTGTCGCCTCAAGCCGTCCTGCGCAGCGGCTGCATCGCGTCCGCCGAGATCGCGCGACGGAGCGCCTCGCGGCCGCGCGATACCCGCGACTTGATCGTCCCGACCGAAACGCCCAAGACTTCGGCCGCCTCGTCATAGGGCAGCCCCTCGAAGACGACGCAGATCATGGCTAGCTTCTGCTGCTCGGGCAGCTGCAAAAACGCCTCGCTGAGCTCCTGGATCACGAGGTTGTGCTCCTGGCGCGCGGGCGACCACGTCTGGTCCCGCGGCAGATCGTCCAGCGCCACGTGGATGCGTCCCCTGTCACGGCGCTTCGCGTCGAAAAAGCAGTTGCGCATAATGGTCAGCAGCCACGCGCGGAGATTGGTCCCCGCGCGGAACTGGTCGAGATAGCAGACTGCCCGCTCGAGGCACTCCTGCACCAGATCGTCGGTGTCATGCGGATTGCGCACCAAGAACCACGCATAACGACGAAGTACCGGAATCAGCTGTTCTATGTCTCGAAGCAGCTGCTCTCGCATGGAGTATTCCTGACATTCAGTTTTCTGCATTAATTGATCATGACGATCTTTGGTAATTGGTCAACTGAAATCGCTGCATATAGTTCGCGACGATGCAAAGGAAACCATCGAATGTCGATTGATACATAAGTACTACAGACAAGGCTGGACAGCATTTTCCCCTATGGCCATTCCTTTAACAGGAGTCCTATGTAATTTTGTGTAAATGGTGACAACGCGGCCATGTGTGTCAAAGGTTGCACTTGACGCGAATCCGCACTATGTCGACAAGGGTGAAGGAGGGTGCTGGGAGTGGGGCGATGGCCGAGCAGGTGAAAAAGCGAATCGAACGCGTCCTGGTGATGCTCGACGAGGACGAGTTGCACACGCTCGACTCTTGGCGGTTCGAGCATCGGATGCCGAGCCGATCGGCGGCAATTCGTGAGCTGCTGCGCGTGGGGCTGTGCGGTCTCGACGGCAAGGAGGCGGCGCAGGGGCGGAAGTCGGAAAGCTTCGGCGTGCTCGAGGGCTGAGAGGCTGAGCGCTGGGCCACGGCAGTCGGTCTGGGCACGCGGGCTGGGCGGTCTCGGCGATCGCGGTCGCAAGCTCGCGCGCCGCGTGATAGACGCCGAAGCCGCCGTCGGAAAAGCGCGAGCCCTGCGGATTGAGATGGCTGAACGAGGCCATGACCCAACGCCCGAGCAGCACCCGCGCCTCCTCCAGCGAAAGGCCCCAGAGCCCCGGCCAGCCGGAAGAAGGCGCGCATCGCCACCTCGTCGCGCTTGGCGAGGTCGGGTGCTTCTCTCAACATGGACGCGGACAGGACCGCAGTCTATCTAGAGAGCTGGAGGCAAAAGGCGAGGGCTTTCAGGCCGCTGTGCGGCAATCAGGAACTCGCGATTGCCCTTGGGGCCGGTGATCGGGCTCTCGACGACCCCCAGGACCTGCCAGGCCCGCTCCCCGGCGAGCCAGTGGGCGATGTCGTCGCACACCGCTTGGTGCAGGGCCGGATCGCGCACCACGCCCCCCTTGCCCACCTGGCCCTTGCCGACCTCGAACTGCGGCTTGATCAGCGCCACCAGCCAGGCGTCCGGCGCCGCCAGCGCCAGCACCGCCGGCAGCGCCTGCCGGAGCGAGATGAAGCTCACGTCCGCGACCACGGCCTCGACGGCCTCGGGGATCAGCTCCCGGCTCAAATGGCGGGCGTTGGTGCGCTCCAGCACCACGACGCGCGGATCGTTCCTGAGCCGCCAGTCGAGCTGGCCGTAGCCGACGTCGACCGCATGGACGCGCCTGGCACCGCGCCGCAGCAGCACGTCGGTGAAGCCGCCGGTCGAGGCGCCGAGATCGAGCGCCACCCGCCCTTGCGGCCCGAGACGGAAGTGGTCGAGGGCATGCGCGAGCTTGACGCCGCCGCGCGAGACGTAGGCCTGCTCGTCCTGGCGCAGCTCGAGCGCGAGGTCGGGCGCGACCGACAGGCCCGGCTTGTCGAGACAGCGGTCGCCGGCGAACACCCGCCCGGCGAGGACCAGCGCCTGGGCTTTCGCCCGGCTCTCGACCAGCCCGCGCTCGACCAGCAGCTGGTCGAGCCGGATCCTGCCGCTCTGGCCGCGGCCTTTGCTCAGGCGCGCGCCCGCAGTTGCTCGACCTGGGCGCTAGGGTCGAGGGTCAGGCGGGCGAGCGCGGCGATGTGCTTGGCGTTGAGCTCGGCCTCCTCGTACATGCCGGCGGGCGTGCCGTGCTCGATGAAGCGGTCCGGCAGGAACATCGTGCGCAGCCGCAGCTGGCCGCGGTCGAGCAGGCCCGCCTGCAGCAGGAAGTGCTGGACCTGGGCCGCGAAGCCGCCGATCGACCCCTCTTCGATGGTGATCAGGACCTCGTGCTCGACGGCGAGGCGGCGGATCAGCTCCTCGTCCAGCGGCTTGGCGAAACGCGCGTCGGCGACGGTCGTCGAGAGGCCGCGGGCGGTGAGCTCGTCGGCCGCCTTCAGGCACTCCTGCAGGCGCGCGCCGAACGACAGGATCGCGATCGGGCCGCCGCCCTCGCGCACGATGCGGCCCTTGCCGATCTCGAGCGGCTCGCCGCGCTCGGGCAGCTCAAGCCCGATCCCCTCGCCGCGCGGATAGCGCACCGCCGAAGGCCGGTCGTCGATCTGCGCCATCGTTGCGACCATGCGCATCAGCTCCAACTCGTCGGCCGCGGCCATGATTACGAAGCCCGGCAGGCAGCCGAGAAAGGCGACGTCGTAGGCGCCCGCGTGGGTAGGCCCGTCGGCCCCGACCAGCCCGGCGCGGTCCATTGCGAAGCGCACCGGCAGCCGCTGGATCGCGACGTCGTGCACGACCTGGTCGTAGGCGCGCTGCAGGAAGGTCGAGTAGATCGTACAGAACGGCTTGAAGCCCTCGGTCGCCAAGCCCGCCGCAAACGTGACGCCGTGCTGCTCGGCGATGCCGACGTCGTAGGCGCGCTCGGGGAAGCGTTTCGCGAAGGCGTCGATGCCGGTGCCGGACGGCATGGCGGCGGTGATGCCGATGATCCTGGAGTCGAGCTCCGCCTCCTTGATCAGAGCCTTGGCGAACACCGAGGTGTAGGACGGCGCCTTCGATTTGCCCTTGAACTGGGCGCCGGTCGCGGTGTCGAACTTCACGACGCCGTGATACTTGTCTGCGGAGTCCTCGGCCGGCGGATAACCGGCGCCCTTGCGCGTGCGGACATGGATCAGCACCGGGCCGTCGCGCTTGGCGTCGCGGACGTTGCGCAGCACCGGCAGCAGGTGGTCGAGATTGTGGCCGTCGATCGGGCCGATGTAGTAGAAGCCGAGTTCCTCGAACAGCGTGCCGCCGGTCACCATGCCGCGCGCGTACTCCTCCGCCCTGCCGGCGGCCTCGGCGAGCGGTCGCGGCACGAAGCCCGACAACTGTTTGGCGACGTGCCGGAAGGTCATGTAGGGCTGCGACGAGATCACCCGCGACAGGTAGTTGTGCATGGCGCCGGTCGCCGGCGCGATCGACATGTCGTTGTCGTTCAGGAT
>DASUGG010000043.1:0-18323 GCA_036274135.1 Geminicoccaceae bacterium | reverse complement strand
ATCTTGCGCCGGCTGAGACCGATGGCGCGCAGCGCGGCGTCGTCCAGCGCGAGGAAACGCTCGGCGCCGACCACCGGCGCGCAGGCGCGCTCCAGCCGTCCCCAGATCGCCGCCGCGGCACGGGTCGAGACCTGCTGCGCCACCATGATGCGCAGCAGGGTGGCGAAGCCCGGCTCGCGCAGGCGCGGGATCGGGTAGCCGATGCGCTCGCGCGCGGCCGCGATGTCGGGATCGATCGCGGCGAGGCGATCGATCGCCTGCGCCAGGACCGGGCCGTCCAGCCGGCGCAGGCCGGCGCTCGTGCGCAGCTCGTCCATCGGCCGCCGTTCCCCGACTCAGCCCTTGTCGCGCAGCAGGCGCTCCTTGTCGCGCTGCCAGTCGCGATCCTTGATGGCGGCCCGCTTGTCGTAGATCTTCTTGCCGCGCGCGAGGCCGATCTCGACCTTGGCGAGGCCGCGCGGGTTGAAGTAGAGCGACAGCGGCACGACCGTCTGGCCCTGCTTGCGGACCGCGCCGACCAGCTTGTTCAGCTCGCGCCGGCGCAGCAGGAGCTTGCGCGGCCGTCGCGGCTCGTGATTGAAGCGGTTGCCGCCGTGGTATTCCGGGATCGTGGCGTTGACCAGATAGAGTTCGCCGGCCTGCTCCGAGGCGTACGCCTCGCTGATGTTCGCCTTGCCCTCGCGCAGCGACTTGACCTCGGTGCCGTGCAGCACCATGCCGGCCTCGAAGCGCTCGTCGATGAAATAGTCGTGGCTCGCGCGGCGGTTGCGCGCCACGATCCGGCGGCCGTCCTCCTGCCTGGCCGCCAAGGTCAGTTCATCAGGCCGGCGGAAACCAGCGCCGCGTCGATCACCGGCCGCGACGGCTCGGCCGGCTCGACCAGGGGCAGGCGGATCTCGGCGGCGCAGCGGCCGAGCCGCGCCAGCGCGTACTTCGCCGGCCCGGGATTGGCCTCGATGAACAGCGCGCGGTGCAGCGGCGTCAGCCGCGTGTGGATCGCCAGCGCCTCGCGCGCGTCGCCGCGCTGCCAGGCCTCGTGCAGCTCGGCGCACTGGCGCGGCGCGACGTTGGCGGTCACCGAGATGCAGCCGTCGCCGCCATGCGCCAGGAAGGCCAGCGTCGTGATGTCCTCGCCCGAGAGCTGGCAGAAGTCGCCGCCGCAGGCCGCGCTCGTCAGCAGCGGCCGGGCGAGGTCGCAGGTCGCGTCCTTGACGCCGACGATGTTCGGCAGCCGCGCCAGCGCCGCCATCGTCTCGACCGCCATGTCGACCACGCAGCGGCCGGGGATGTTGTAGATCAGGATCGGCAGGTCGACCGCGTCGTGCACCGCCTTGAAGTGGGCGTAGAGGCCCGCCTGGGTCGGCTTGTTGTAGTACGGCGTCACCACGAGCAGCGCGTCGGCGCCGGCGCGCTTGGCGTGCAGCCCGAGATCGATCGCCTCGGCCGTCGAGTTCGAGCCGGCGCCGGCGACCACCGGCAGCCGCCCCGCCGCCGCCTCGATCACCAGCTCGACCACCCGGTGGTGCTCGGCGTGGCTGAGGGTCGGCGATTCGCCGGTCGTCCCGACGGGCACGAGCCCGTGCGTGCCCTGCTCGACGTGCCACTCAACTAGGGATTGCAACGCGGCCTCGTCGATGGCACCGTTGCGGAACGGGGTGATCAACGCCACAAAGGAGCCGCGGAACATGGCCCTACCCTTCCTGACGGGCGCCTGGCCCTATGTACGGGACGTTTAGCCCAGGTTAACGCTGCTGCACCATAAAAGCAGGTGCGAGGGGCGGCAAGAAGAGCGCGAGGTCCCGGAAACTCGAGCAAGGGAGCGACTGCCATCGAGCTCATCTGCGATGTCCGGCCGCCGGCCGGCATGCGCGCGGCGCTGCGGCGCTGGTGTCTGCCCGCCTGGCTTCTGCTCGCGGCAACGCTGGCCGTGCCGATGCCGGCGCACGCCCTCGACCCCAAGGACCGCGGCGTGGTCGGCCAGGCGTTCCGCGCCGCCGAGCGCGGCGAGTGGCCGCGCGTCTGGCGCCTGCTCGGCGAGGTGGCCGACCCGCTGCCGGCGAAGACCCTGCGCTGGCTGCGCATGATCGAGGACGGCCAGCCGGCCGACTTCGCCGCCATGGCCGGCTTCCTGATGGCCAATCCCGACTGGCCGTATCCCGAGCAGCTGCAGGTCATGGCCGAGGAGGCGATCCGCGATCCTGCCGACCACGGGCTGATCCGCGCCTTCTTCGCCGAGCGGCCGCCGCTGACCACGCGCGGCCGCATCCGCTACGCCCAGGCGCTGTTGCGGGTCGGCGCCGACGCCGAGGCGGTCGCGCTGATCCGCAAGGCCTGGATCGAGGGCGACTTCTCGGCGCGCGAGGACAAGCGCTTCTTCGCCCAGTATCGCCGTCATCTGCGCGAGCAGGACCACATCGCCCGGCTCGACAGCCTGCTCTGGGACATGCGTCGTAGCTCGGCGCAGCGGATGCTCGAGCGCGTGCCGGCCGGCTACCGCCGGCTCGCCGAGGCGCGGATGGCGCTGCAGCGCGGCAGCGGCCGGGTCGATCGCGCGATCGAGGCCGTGCCCGCGGCGCTGCGCGACGATCCCGGCCTGGCCTACGATCGCCTGCGCTGGCGCCGCCAGCACCGCCTCTACGACGGCGTCGAGGCGATCCTCCTCGATCCGCCCGAGGATCTCGGCCGGGCGGACCGCTGGTGGTTCGAGCGCGGGCTGGAGATCAGGCGGTCGCTGCGCCGGCGCGACTTCGATCGCGCTTACCGCCTCGCCGCGAGCCATCGCCAGACCGGCGGCAAGGACTTCGCCGAGGCCGCCTGGTTCGCCGGCTGGCTCGCCCTGCGCCACGCCGAGCGGCCGAGCGAGGCGTTCCGCCGCTTCGTCGAGATGTACGAGGCGGTGTCGGCGCCGACCGAGCGGGCACGCGCCGCCTACTGGGCCGGCCGCAGCGCCGCGGCGCTCGGCGACGCCGCGCTCGCCCGCTACTGGTATCAGGCGGCGGCGCGCTACCGGATCGCCTATTACGGCCAGGTCGCCGCGCTCGAGCTCGGCGAGCCGGTCGCCGCCGCGCCCGTGCCGCCGCCCACCGACGGCGAGCGCGCCGCGTTCGAGGCCGGCGAGATCGCCCGCGTCGCGCGCATGCTGATCGAGGTCGGCGCCGAGGAGCAGCTGCGGCCGTTCGCCATGCACCTGATCGGCCAGGCGGCGAGCCCGACCGAGGTCGGCATGGCCGCCGACCTGATCGCCGAGAGCGGCCGCGTCGATCTGGTGACCCAGGCCAGCCGGGCCGCCGCCTGGCTCGGCCAGGTCAACGAGGCTGCGGCCTTCCCGATCCCCGATCTCGCCAGCCTGCTCGCCGAGCGTGACGGCGCGCCCGAGGCGGCGCTGCTGCTCGGCGTCGCGCGCCAGGAGAGCACGTTCAACACCTGGGGCACGAGCCATGCGGGCGCCCGCGGCCTCTTGCAGCTGATGCCGCGCACCGCCCATCTCATGGCGCGCGCCCTGCGGGTCCCCTACAACCAGGCCCGCCTGACCGCCGATCCCGACTACAACGTCCTGCTCGGCCGCCACTATCTGGGCGTCCTGCTCGACCGCTATGGCGGCGAGGTCGTGCTCGCCGTGTGCGCCTACAACGCCGGCCCCAGGCGCGTCGAGGAATGGCTCGAGCTGAACGGCGATCCGCGCCGCGGCGGGCCGCACGCGATGGTCGACTGGATCGAGCTGATTCCGTTCGACGAGACCCGCAACTATGTCCAGCGGGTGATCGAGGCGCGCGACATCTACCGCCAGCGGCTGGCGGAAGAGGAGCCCGCCACGGTCCGCTTTCGGCGGGTCGCCGGCCCGATCAGGCCGATGCCGACGCCGCAGCTGAAGCCGCTCGGCGCCGCGCACGCGGCCCACGACGCGGGGGTAGCCGACGCGGCGCCCCTGCCGCAGCCGAAGCCGGTCGTCGAGACCAGCCTGACCCCGGCGGCCGAGCCGCCGCCCGCCGCGCGCCCGGAGGCGCGGCGCGGCGGCCCGGGCGCGCATGTCCGGGCGGAGGAACCGGGCGCCGATGCCGCCGACGTCGCGCCCCCTGGCCAAACCATCGCCGCCCTGGCTAGGATGCCGCGGGCGCGTCCGGCGCTGGCGAGCCTCGATCCGAGCGAGGGCGAGGCCGCGATGCTCGTGCTCTGGCCCGAGCCCAAGCCGGACGATCCGCTCGCGCTCAAGGAGGCGGCCGAGCCGCCGCAGCCGGAGCTCAAGCCCGAGGTTCCCTGAGCCGGAGCCTTTCCGGGCCTGAGCCGGGGAGGTCCGATGCAGGGCATCCGTGCCTGCGTGTTCGATGCCTACGGCACGCTGTTCGACGTGCATTCGGCGGTTGGCCGCCTGCGCTCGCAGCTCGGTGCCGTCGCCGACGAGCTTTCCGCCCTGTGGCGCGGCAAGCAGCTGGAATACACCTGGCTGCGCGCCCTGATGGGCCGGCATGCCCCCTTCTGGCAGGTCACGGAGGACGCTCTCGACTACGCGCTCGAGCGGCTCGGCGTCGCGTCCGAGCCAGTGCGCGCGCCGCTGCTGCAGGCCTATCTGACGCTCGACGCCTATCCCGAGGTGGGGGACGTGCTGCAGCGTCTGCGCGCCGCCGGCCTGAAGCTCGCGATCCTCTCGAACGGCGAGCCGGCGATGCTCGACGCCGCGGTCGGCAGCGCCGGGATCGGCGGGCTGCTCGATGCCGTGCTGTCGGTCGAGGAGGTCGGCGTCTACAAGCCCGATCCGCGCGTCTACCAGCTCGCGGTCGACCGGCTGGCGGTGCCGGCCGGGCGGATCTCCTTCCAGTCGTCCAATGCCTGGGACGTCGCCGGCGCCAGCTGTTTCGGGTTCCGGACGGTGTGGATCAACCGCCAGGGAGCGCCGGCCGAGCGGCTGCCGGGCGCCCCCGAGTGCCGGTTGCCGGACCTGTCCGGCCTGCCGGCCCTGCTCGGCGCATGACGCCGCCCTTGCCGGTGCTCGCCGACGTCGAGGCCGCGGCGGCGCGGCTTCGCGGCATCGTGCGGCGCACGCCGCTCCTGGAATCGGACGCGCTGAACGAGCTGGTCGGCGGCCGCCTGCTGTGCAAGGCCGAGTGCCTGCAGCGCACCGGCTCGTTCAAGCTGCGCGGCGCCTACAACACCATCAGCCAGCTCGACGGCCGGCCGGTCGTGGCCTACTCCTCGGGCAACCATGCGCAGGGCGTCGCGGCGGCGGCGAAGCTCTTGGGCGTGCCGGCGACGATCGTCATGCCGGCCGACGCGCCGGCGATCAAGATCGCCAACACGCGGGCGCTCGGCGCTGAGATCCGGCTGTACGACCGGCAGCGCGAGGTGCGCGAGGAGATCGGCGCCGAGATCGCGCAGCGGACCGGCGCGGCGCTGGTGAAGCCCTACGACGATCCGCGGATCATCGCCGGCCAGGGTACCGCCGGGCTGGAGGCGGCGGCGCAGCTGCGCGAGCAGGGCCTCGGCCTGGACGCCGCGCTGCTGCCCTGCGGCGGCGGCGGCCTGATCGCCGGCTGCAGCATCGCGCTCGCGGCGGCGTTTCCCGACGCCGCGATCTACGCAGTCGAGCCCGAAGGCTTCGACGATACCGGTCGCTCGCTCGCCGCGGGCGAGCGGCTGGCGAACGCGCCGGGCGCGCAGAGCATGTGCGACGCGCTGCTGGCGCCGATGCCGGGCGAGCTCACCTTCGCGCTGCACCGGCGCCATCTCGCCGGCGGCCTCGCGGTGAGCGACGCCGAGGTGGCAAAGGCCATGGCGGCGGCGTTCCTCCATCTCAAGCTGGTGGTCGAGCCCGGCGGCGCGGTGGCGCTGGCGGCGGTGCTGTCCGGCCGCTTCGAGGCGCGCGGCCGCACGGTCCTGGTGATGCTCTCCGGCGGCAATGTCGACCCGGGGCTGTTCGCGCAGGTATTGCAGGCCTGAGCCCGGGCTGCGAGCCGCGCCGCGTCGTCAGGCAGCCGCCGGCACGCGCCGCCCCGACAGGCCGAGCACGGCGGCCGCGATCAGCGCGATCGCCGCCAGCCCGGGTCGCGCCGAGCGGAGAAGGATGCTATAGCGTAACAAGTTTCGCTTCCGCGAGGTGGTCCATGCCCATTTCCGTGCGCACGGCCGGTCGCGGCGCCGCGCCCGATCACGACCACGAGCGCTGCGTCGACGACGCGCTCGGCCGCGCGGCGACGCTGTGCGCCCGCCGCGGTGCGCGGCTCACCGATCTGCGCCGCCGCGTGCTCGAGCTGGTCTGGCAGGGCCACGAGGCCGTCAAGGCCTACGACGTGCTCGAGCGCCTCGGCAGCGCGCCGGGCGCCGCCAAGCCGCCCACCGTGTACCGTGCGCTGGACTTCCTGATGGCGCACGGCCTCGTGCACCGGCTCGAGAGCCTGAACGCGTATGTGGGCTGCCCGCGGCCGGAGCGGTCGCACAAGGGCCGCTTCCTGATCTGCGACGCCTGCGGCCACGTCGCCGAGTTCGACTCGGCGGCGCTGCGGGCCGCGATCGCCGACGAGGCCCAAGAGGTCGGATTCGGCGTGCGCGACGAGACCGTCGAGGTCCGCGGGGTCTGTTGGCGCTGCCAGACCGCGCCGCCGGCAGCGACATGACGGATGGCGGCTCCCCTCCGAGCCTGGTGGCGGCCCGGGCGGTCACGGTCCGGATCGGGCCGCACGAGCTCCTGAGCCGGGTCGACGTCGCGGTCGGGCGCGGTGAGATCGTCTCGCTGATCGGCCCGAACGGCGCCGGCAAGACCACCCTGCTGCGGGCGCTGCTCGGCGTCCTGGAGCCCACCGAGGGTGCGATCTGGCGGGCGCAGGGCCTGGTCGTCGGCTACGTGCCGCAGCGTTTCCACCTCGATCCGGTGCTGCCGCTCACCGTCGAGCGCTTCCTGACCGTCCGCCTCGCGCCGCCCCGCGGCGCGCTCGACGCCGCGCTCGCCGAGGTCGGGGCGGCGCAGCTGCGCCGCGCCCCGATGCACGAGCTCTCCGGCGGCGAGTTCCAGCGCGCGCTGCTCGCTCGGGCGCTGCTCCGCCGGCCCGATCTTTTGATGCTGGACGAGCCGGGCCAGGGCCTGGACTTCTCCGGCCAGCTCGAGCTCTACCGCCTGATCGAGCAGATCCGCGACCGGCACGGCTGCGGCGTGCTCCTGGTCAGCCACGACCTGCACATCGTCATGGCGGCGACCGACCGGGTCGTCTGCCTGAATCGCCACGTCTGCTGCTCCGGGCTGCCGGAGGCGGTCAGCCGGCATCCCGAGTACATGGCGCTGTTCGGCCCGGGCGCGGCCGCAGGCCTCGCCGTCTATGCGCACGCGCACGACCACGCCCACGACCTCGCCGGCGAGGTGGTGCCGCAGGATACGCCCGCCGCGACGGTTGCCGAAGACGCGCCACCGGCCGAGGGAGCCCGGCATGCTGGATGACTTCCTCGTCCGCGCCGTTCTCGGCGGCATTGGCGTCGCCGCGCTCGCCGGCCCGCTGGGCTGCTTCGTGGTCTGGCGGCGCATGGCATTCTTCGGCCATGCGCTCGCCCACAGCGCCCTGCTCGGCATCGCGCTCGGCGCCCTGCTGGCCGTCGATCTGAACCTCGCGACCGTGGCGATATGCCTCGTGTTCGCGATCGCGCTGGTGCTGCTGCAGCGGCAGCCGGCGCTCAGCACCGACACCATCCTCGGCATCCTCGCGCATGTCGCGCTGGCGCTCGGCCTCGTGGCGCTGAGCTTCCTCGAGTGGCTGCGGGTCGATCTGATGGCCTATCTGTTCGGCGACGTGCTGGCGGTGACCCGGGCCGACCTGATCTGGATCTGGGGCGGCGGCGCGGTTGCCCTGGCGGCGCTGGTGTGGCTGTGGCCCGCGCTGCTCTGCATCACCGTGAACGAGGAGCTGGCGCAGGCCGAGGGCGTCGAGGTGGGCCGCGTCCAGCTCGGCTTCGTGCTGGTGATGGCGCTCGCCGTGGCGATCGGCATGAAGATCGTCGGCATCCTGCTGATCGTCTCGCTATTGGTGATTCCGCCGGCGGCCGCGCGCCACCTCGCCCGCACGCCCGAGCAGATGGCCGCGCTCGCGGCCCTGATCGGCGTGCTTTCGGTGATCTTCGGCGTCGGCGGCTCGCTGCGCTGGGACACGCCGGCGGGCCCGACGATCGTCCTCGCGAGCGCGGCGCTGTTCCTGCTGGCGATGGCGCTCGGGCCGATGCTGCGCCCGGCCCGGCCCGCCCCGTCGCCGCGCGCGCGAGATCCTGGCCAAGGCTCGTCGCCCGCTGCATGATGGAGGGCTAACGGAGGCCACGCCGGGAGTCTGGGCCCGATGTCGCCGGAAACCGCTCGCGTTGCGATCCTGCTCGCGGACATCTCGGGCAGCACGCCGCTCTACGAGGCGGTGGGCGACGCGCCGGCGCAGCGCCTGATCGGCGAGGAGCTCGTGCGGCTGCAGGCGGCGATCGATGCCGCCTCCGGCGTCTGCATCCGCCAGAAGGGCGACGACGTGCTCGCCTGCTTCGCCGAGCCGAGCCAGGCTTTTCGCGCCGTGCGCGCCATGCTGGCGCGCCCTGCCGGGCAGGTCCTGCGCATCCACGGCGGCCTGCACTACGGGCCGGTCGTGCGGGCGGACGGCGACATCTTCGGCGAGGCGGTCAATCTGACGGCGCGCCTGGCGGCGCTCGCCAACGCCGACGAGGCGCTGCTCAGCAGGAGCTTCGTCGACCGGCTGGCGCCGCACGAGACCACCTGCCTGCGGCCGCTCGACCGCATCCGCCTGAAGGGCGTCGGCAGCCCGATCGAGGTCTACTCCTTCGTCGACGACGACCCGGCGATGCAGACCCAGGCGCCGTTGAGCTCGACCCAGATCCGTCCCGCCCGCGCCTCCTGGCCGGTGGCCGCCGCGCTGACCATCGTGCTGACGCACGGCGGCGGCGCGCGCCGCTGCGGCGAGAGCGAGAGCATGCTGATCGGGCGTTCGGACGAGTGCGACATCGTCCTGTCGCGGCCCTGGATCTCGCGCAAGCATGCCATGCTGACGATGCGCGACGGCAAGGCGGTCCTCGCCGATCGCAGCTCGACGGGGACCTACGTCGCGATCGCCGGCGGCCATGAGCTGCTGCTGCGGCGCGAGAGCATCGTGCTGACCGGCAACGGCCTGATCTCGCCGGGCCTGCCCCCGGCCCGCCCCGAGGCCGAGCCGATCCGCTTCGAGATCGTCCGGCGCTAGATCCCCGGCTATGGGTGAGCTCATCTTTCACCGGGGTGCGGTGACCTTCAACCTGGTCGGCGGCTTCCTTCTTACGCTCCCGGTCGGCCTCCTCCTCCTCACCCGCTATCGACACGCGGTGGACCGGCTGATGCGACAGACGACGGGACCAGCGCCCGCGGATGATCGCGTGCCGCAACCGCCCTCGGCCTCGCTCAGGCTCAGGCTCGACCGCGCGCCGGCTCCAGGTGGGCCGCCAGCGTTTCCGTCCGGTCCGCTCAGGCGCGCGGCTCTGATCGAGCTGGCGGGCGGCCTCGCCTTCGGCCTGCTGGCTGGTCTCCTTGTTCTCCTGTTCGCCCGGTTCCAGATATCGCCCCTGCGGCTGGCGTCGGTCGCACTCGCTTTCGCATGGCCAGCGATCCTCGTCCTGAACTTGCAATGGGGCCCGGACCGGCGCCGACAGCTTGTCACCGTCAGCGCCTATCTGATCGCCGTCGCGCTGCTCTGCCTGCTTTCAGGTCTGAGCGCTCGGGGAGGAGTGGCAGCTTTCCTGGCACCGCTTCAACTCTGGGCCGTCTATGCCTCTTTCGGCATCGTCCTCCTGCTCTTCCTCAATCGCGCCGTTCGTGCGATCGGGCCGATTCTCGTCGTCATTGCCGTGGCCGCGCTGTTCGGCGCCAATCTCGCCCTGTCTCTTCTGGCGACCGAGGCCGGAGCTTACGCTGCTTTGGATCTGGCGCGGATGCTGGGCGGCGGGGCCTGGGCCGCTTTGCTGGGCACCGCGGCTGCGGGCCTTGCGCTCGGCGGTGCCGCCGGGTGGGTTGCTGCCGGCGCTTTGGCGAGAACCCACGCCCGCAAGCGCTACGGCGAGCAGACGCTCGTGACCGACGCGATCTGGCTCGTTCAGACGCTCGTTCTTGCCAATTCCCTCGTCATCGAGGGTGGTGCCTGGGGACTGCCTGCCGCGCTGCTGCCGTTCCTTGCCTACAAGCTCATTACCGGCCTCGCGTATCGGCGCATGGTGGCCGTCCTGCACGGACGGCCGGGCCAGCCTCTTCTGCTCCTGCGGGTCTTCGGCTTCGGCCGGCGTTCCATTAAGCTCGCGGATCTCATCGCCGCCCGCTGGCGCCACCTTGGCCCCCTGCGCCTCATCGCCGCGCCCGATGTTGCCGGGCAGGTCGTCGCGCCGCGTACGTTCCTGGCCTTCCTGCGTGGCGGCCTGGGCGGGCTTTTCATTCGCGATCGAGCCGACCTCGGTCGCCGCGTCGCGGAGCTGGACGGGATCCGCGACCCGGATGCCCGCTTCCGCATCGAGGAGCTTTTCTGCGCCGGCGACGTGTGGCGCGAGGCGGTGCGCCGGCTCATGCCGGAGGCATGCGCGGTCGTCATGGACCTGCGCTCCTTCGGTCGCGGCAATCAGGGATGCACCTTCGAGCTTCAGGCCCTGGTCGATACGGTGCCCTTGCAGCGGATCTTCCTGTTGGTGGACGAGACCACCGACCTCGATTTTCTGCGCGCGACGCTCGCCGAGGGATGGCGAAAGCTGGATACCGCCTCGCCAAACCAGCACATACCCGAGCCGGAACTTCGCCTGCTCAACGTTGCCGGAAGCGAGCGCGCCGCTATCCAGCAGCTGCTCCAGGAGGCGGCGGCGTTAGGCACACCGATGCCATCGATGGTCGGAACAACGGGCGGGCCGCAACGGGAGCTCGGTTCTTCGAAGAGCGCAAGAACGGCCTGATCCACGGCGCGCCTTCGCTGGCGCGCGCCTCGGCTGCCGTGATGAGGGCGTCAGGCGCCGCGGGCGATGAACCCCGGGTTCTCGAAGCCCGGCTTGCGGTAGCGGAAGGGCGCGCCGTCGCGCGTCGTGACCCGGCCGCCGGCGGCGCTCAGCACCGCGTGCCCCGCCGCCGTGTCCCACTCCATGGTCCGGCCGAAGCGCGGATAGAGGTCCGCCCTGCCCTCGGCCACCAGGCAGAATTTCAGCGAGCTGCCGGCCGAGATCCGCTCGGCGACGCCCGCCTCGTCGAGGAAGGCCTCGGTCTGCGGGTCGGCGTGCGAGCGGCTCGCGACCGCGACCGGCTGCGCCGGCCAGGCGCGCACCGCGATCCGCCGCGGCGCGGCCCTCTCGCTGTCGCGCGCCGCCGCGCCGTGGCCGCGCGCGCCCCACCAGACCTTGCCGAGCGCCGGCGCCAGCACCACCCCGAGCACGGCCTCCTGGCCCTCGATCAGCGCGATGTTGACCGTGAACTCGCCGTTCCTGCTGATGAACTCCTTGGTGCCGTCGAGCGGGTCGACCAGCCAGAACGGCCCGTCGTCGAGCGCCGGGATGCGGCCGGCGGCGACGGTCTCCTCGGCGACCACCGGGATCGCCGGCGTCAGCGCCGCGAGGCCCGCGAGGATCACCGCCTCGGCCGCCTCGTCGGCGGCGGTGACCGGCGAGGCGTCGGCCTTGATCCGCACCGCCGCGTCGCCGCGATAGTGCTCGAGGATCACCGCCGCCGCCTGCTCGGCCAGCTTCACGACCTCGGGCAGCAGGCGCCCGGCATCCGGCATCGGGGCATCGGGCACGGCACGGCTCCTGTCAGCTGGTGACGAAGTTGCGCTCGACATAGGCGACCAGCTCGCTCAGCGAATCGTCGACCGTGAGCAGGTCGGTGCGAATCGTCAGCTGCGGGCTCTCCGGCGGCTCGTAGGGCGAGCTGATGCCGGTGAACTCGCGGACCTCGCCGGTCCGCGCGCGCCTGTACAGGCCCTTGGGATCGCGCCCCTCGCAGACTTCGAGCGAGGCGTGGATATGCACCTCGTGGAAGGCGTCGGGGGCGGCGAGGCGGGCGCGCTCGCGATCCGAGCGGTAGGGCGAGATGAACGAGGTGATCACCAGGAAGCCGGCGTCCGCGAACAGCGCCGCGACCTCGCCGACCCGGCGGATGTTCTCGGCGCGATCCTCCGGCGAGAAGCCCAGGTTGGCGTTCAGGCCGTCGCGGATGTTGTCGCCGTCGAGCACGTAGACGTGGTAGCCCTTGGCGAACAGCCGCGCCTCGAGCGCCAGCGCCAGCGTGGACTTGCCGGCGCCGGAAAGGCCGGTGAACCACAGGATGCCGCCGCGATGGCCGTTGCGCAGGGCGCGCGCCTCGTTCGGCACGCCGTGCCCGACGGCGGTGATGTTGGTCGCCCGGCGGGTCACCAGGTCGCGCTGGTCGGGGTAGCCTTCCATCGAGATGATGCCGCCGCCGACCGGCACATGGTCCTCGACCAGGACGAAGCGCCCGGTCGCCGGGTTCACGCGATGCTCGTCCAGCGCCAGCAGGCCGCGCGCCCGCAGCACGACCTCGCCGACCGCGTTGCGCTCGACCCGGTCGGCGGCGCCGGACGACAGATCGCCCGTGTCGATCACCCGGTCGATCGCCTGGACCGTCACCTCGGTCTCGCTCGCGTTCAGCTTCAGCGTATAGCGGTTACCAGGCTCGAGGGGCTTGCGGCCGAGCCAGAACAGGTGCGCCCGGAACACGTTGCTCTCGATCGGCGCCTGCTGCCGGTGGCTCGCGACCTCGCCGCGCTCGACGAAGATCTGCTCGTCCAGGGTAATGCCGATCGACTGCCCGGCCGAACCCTCGCGCGGCGGCGACGGCACGTGCCAGGCCTCGATCGACCTGATCTTGGCGGTCTTGTTCGACGGCGAGAACAGCAACTCGTCGCCGACCTCGAGGCGGCCGGACTCGATCCGCCCGGCCAGGATGCGGCGCTCGTCGAACTTGTAGACGTCCTGGATCGGCAGGCGCAGCGGCCGCTCGACCGGCGCGGCGCCGGCGCGGAACTGATCGAGCGCGGCGAGCACGGTCGGCCCCTGGTACCAGGGCATGCGCTTGCTGCGCACGGCGATGTTGTCGCCCTCGCGCGCCGAGATCGGAATGAAGCCCATCGGCTCGACGCCCAGGCGCTCGAGATAGTCGCGATACTCCTCGGCCACGGCGCCGAAGCGGTCGGCGCCGTAATCAACGAGGTCCATCTTGTTGACCAGCACCGCGACCTGGTCGACGCCGAGCAGGTGCAAGAGGTAGCCGTGCCGGCGCGACTGCTCGCGCACGCCCTCGTCGGCGTCGATCAGCAGCAGCGCCGCCTCGCTGCTCGCGGCGCCGGTCACCATGTTCTTGAGGAACTCGCGGTGCCCCGGCGCGTCGATGATCACGTAGTCGCGCGCCTTGGTGCGGAAGCGGATCTGGGCGGTGTCGATCGTGACGCCCTGGTCGCGCTCGGCCTGCAGCGCGTCCATCAGGAAGGCCCATTCGAACGGCATGCCGCGCCGCTCGCAGGTCGCCTTGATGGTCTCGAGCTTGCCGTCGGGCAAGGAGCCCGTGTCGTGGAACAGCCGGCCGACCAGGGTCGACTTGCCGTGATCGACGTGGCCGACGATGACGATCTTCAGGCTCGCGGCGCTGTTGTCGCGGGTCATGGCGACGCCCTACAGATAACCGGCGGCACGCAGACGCTCGAACGCGTCCTCGGCCTCGTGGTCCATGGCGCGGCCGCTGCGCTCGGCGACCTTGGTGGTCTCGAGCTCGGCGATCACCTCCTCGATGGTCGCCGCGTCGCTCTCGACCGGGAAGGTGATGTCCTCGTCGCCGAGCGACCGGTAGCGCTTGCCGTTCCTGGCGAAATAGAGGTCGATCAGCGGGATGCCCTCGCGCTGCGAGTAGCGCCAGACGTCGATCTCGCTCCAATGCAGGAGCGGGTGGACCCGGACGTGGGTCTCGGGCGGGAAGCTCGTCATGTACTGGTTCCAGAACTCGGGCGGCTGGTCCTTGAGGTCCCAGCGATTGTCCTTGCTGCGCGGGCTGAAGTAACGCTCCTTGGCGCGCGTGCCCTCCTCGTCGCGGCGGATGCCGGCGATCAGGCCCTGGAAGCCGTGCTTGGCGAGCGCGAGGTTCAGGCCGGCGGTCTTGCGCGCCGCCGAGCGGGCGGCCGGCGGCAGGGTCGGGTCCATCTCCTCGACCGGCGGGCAGGGCTCGACCAGCAGCCGGAGATTCCACTCCTTCGCGAAGCGCTCGCGGAAAGCGTACATCTCCTTGAACTTCTTGCCCGTGTCGACATGCATGACCGGGAACGGCACGTGGCCGAAGAACGCCTTGCGGGTCAGCCACAGCACGACGTTGCTGTCCTTGCCGAGCGACCAGAGGACCGCCAGCCGGTCCATTTTGGCGAACGCTTCGCGCAGGACGTAGATGCTCTCGGCCTCGAGGGCGTCCAGATGGTCCATGCTCCACCTTTCTGTGCGCCGCGGCGGGCGGATCGCAACGAGCCTCGGCTTCGAGGTCATAGCCCGGCGCACCGGGCCCGCGATCCCCGAGCGTTTTGGGCGGCATCTGCCGGCCCGCCGTAAAGACGGCCGGCGGGCGCAACATAGCCACGCTTATGCTGCACTGCAAGAAGCGCGCTCGCGCGGCGATTGGTCGCGTCGCCGTCCGACCTTGTCTGCTCGTCCGCTGCCGCAGAGGTCCTGCTCCTGCGTCGGCGGTGAGGCTCGGCGAGCCCCGGCGCCGGCCGCGTCAGCAGCACGCCGAGATAGGCGAACAGCGCCAGCCCGGTCGCGTAGATCAGCACGTTGTCGGTGACCGCATAGGCCGCCAGCGCCGGCAGCAGCGCGAGCAGGAAGCTGCGATCGTTGGTCGCCACCTTGCGCCACAGCTGGCGGCACCACAGGGCGATCGCCGCGAAGCAGGCGACGGCGCCCACCACGCCGCCGACCACCAGCAGGTGCAGGTACTCGTTGTGCGGCGCCGGCACGTCATAGCGCAGCCAGTGCAGCGCGCCGACGAAGCCGTCGCCCAGGCCGCGGCCGAACACCGGGCTCATCAGGAACCGATCGTAGTAGAACGACCAGAGGTCGACCCGGCTGGACATTCGGAACCCCTGACCGCCGGGCTCGAACATGCGCCAGACCAGGGTCGGCCAGTAGTAGAGGCCCGCGGCCAACAGGAGACCGGCGCCGACCGCCAGCTGGATCCAGCGCTCGCGCCAGCGCACGACCAGGTTCGGCGACGCCACCATGTAGGCCAGGAGGAAGAGCCCGCCCGCGAAGATCGCCATGCGCGTGCCGCTGAACACGACCAGCGCCAGGTTGACTGCGGCCACGACGCCGAGCAGCGGCCGTCCGCGCCGCGTCGATTCGTGCAGCGCCACCGCGAAGCCGGTGAACGCCAGCAGCGCGAACACCGCGGCATTGCCGGTGGCGCCTGTCAGTCGCAGCCGGAAGAACGGCTGCATGTCGAGCGCGGCAGCAACGGCGCCGATCGCCACGCTCAGGATCGGCAGGACGGAGATCGTGATCGCGCAGACGCGGCGCGAGCCGGGCGCGAGTACCACCTGGGTGAAGGTCCAGGGCAGCGCGAGCACGCCGAACCCGCTGAGCATCAGGAGCGGATCGACCTTCGGGTCCAGCTCTGCGAACGCCAGGTTGAGAGCGTACACCACGGCCAGTGCCAGGACCGGCCAGTTGATCGACCGGCGCACGCCATACCTGGCGGCGTTGACGAGCAGTGCCGCGAGCAACAGGGTCTGGTGAAAGCCCCAGCCGAGGCCGACCTTCGGTCCGCCGAACCAGGCCTGCGGCCGGATCGCGAGGGCGGCCAGCGCAAGCAGGAAGAGCACGGTCGGCCGGCGCCAGCTGAGCCACAGCGCCGCGGCCCCGAGCGCGAACGCGACCAGCGCCCAGACCATGCCGGGCTGCGACATCGCTCAGCCCCGCCCGTCGCGACGAGGCGGGTGCGCCGCGCTCACGCCGCTGCGCCGCCTCGCTGCCGCCGCGCCGGCGCCCGATGCGGCCGTCTCAGGCAGCGGCCGTCAGCCCGGCGACAGGCGCCCGGAACGCCGCCAGCAGCTCCGCCTCGCGGCGCTTGGCGGCCTCGAGATGGCGCTGCTTGACGTGGCCGTAGCCGCGGATCTGCTCGGGGATCTGCGCGAGCTCGACCGCGAGGCCGTAGTTCTCGGGCGACAGCCGCGCCAGCAGCTCGTCGACCAGGCGCTCGTAGTCGGCGATCAGGCGCCGCTCGAGGCGCCGCTCCGCGCTGTGGCCGAACGGGTCGAGCCAGCCGCCGCGCAGGGTCTTCATGCGCGCGAGATACTTCATGGCGGTGAAGATCCATGGCCCGTAGGCGCGCTTCTTCAGATGGCCGCTCGCCGGGTCGCGCTCGGCCAGCAGGGGCGGCGCCAGGTGCAGCTCGAGCTTCGCCCGGCCCTCGAAGCGGCGGCCGATCTCCGCCATGAACGCGCCGTCGGTATAGAGCCGCGCGACCTCGTACTCGTCCTTGTAGGCCAGCAGCTTGGCGTAGTAGCGGGCGACCGCCTCGGCGAGCGCGCTCCGTCCGAGGGCGGCGTCGGCGGCGCGGACGCGCTCGACCAGGCAGCGGTAGCGCTCGGCATAGGCGGCGTCCTGATAGGCGGTCAGATGCGCGACGCGCCGCGCGACCAGCTCGTCCAGCGTGCGCGACGGCTGCATGCCCGCCTGCGCCGGAGGGGCCGCCAGCGCCTCGACCGCCGCGAGGTCGAGCGCGGCGCGCCGGCCCCAGCGGAAGGCGCCGCGGTTCATCGCGACCGCCACGCCGTTGATCTCGATCGCGCGCTCGATCGCCACCGCCGAGACCGGCAGCAGGCCGCGCTGATAGGCGAAGCCGACCATGAACAGGTTGGTCGCGATCGCATCGCCCAGGAGTGCGGTCGCGAGCCGCGTCGCCGGCAGGAAGGACGCGCGCTCGCCGGCGGTCTGCTCGATCGCCTGGCGCAGCGCCGCCGCCGGCAGCGAGAAGTCGGCGTTGCGGGTGAAGTCGCCGGTCATCGTCTCGTGGCTGTTGACCACCGCATGGCCGCGCTCCGGCGCGAGCGTCGCCAGCGCCTCCTTGCCGCCCGCGACGACGAGATCGCAGCCCAGCAGCAGGCGCGCGCCGCCCGGCGCGATGCGCACCGTCGCGATCGCTGCCGGACTTGCGGCGATGCGCAGGTGGCTGGTCACCGCGCCGCCCTTCTGCGCCAGCCCGGTCATGTCGAGCACGGCCGCGCCCTTGCCCTCGAGATGCGCCGCCATGCCGAGCAGCGCGCCGATGGTGACGACGCCGGTGCCGCCGACGCCGCCGACCACGATGCCGTAGCTCTCGCCGAGGTCGGGCAGGACGGGCTCCGGCAGCGGCGCCTGACCGTCCTCGACGGGCGAGTGGCCCTTGCGCGGCGTCGCGCCTGCGACGGTCACGAAGCTCGGGCAGAAGCCGTTCAGGCAGGAATAGTCCTTGTTGCAGGACGACTGGTCGATCTGCCGCTTGCGCCCGAACTCGGTCTCGACCGGCACGATCGCGGCGCAGTTCGAGGCGACGCCGCAGTCGCCGCAGCCCTCGCAGACCGCCTCGTTGATCAGCACGCGCCTGGGCGGATCGACCATCTGGCCGCGCTTGCGCCGGCGCCGCTTCTCGGCCGCGCAGGTCTGGTCGTAGATCAGCACCGTGGTGCCGGGCACCTCGCGCAGGGTCCGCTGCACCTCGTCCAGGTCGTCGCGCTGGCGGACCGTGACACCCTCGCCGAAGCCGGCGCGCAGCGGGTATTTGTCCGGCTCGTCGGTGACCACGACGACCTGGACGACGCCCTCGGCCAGGACCTGGCGGCTGATCTGCGGCACGCTGAGCGGGCCGTCGACCTGCTGGCCGCCGGTCATCGCGACCGCGTCGTTGAACAGGATCTTGTAGGTGACGTTGACGCCGGCCGCGACCGCGGCGCGGATCGCCAGCAGGCCGGAATGGTAGTAGGTGCCGTCGCCGATGTTCTGGAACACATGGTCCCGCTTTGAGAACGGCGCTTCGCCGATCCAGCTAGCACCCTCGGCGCCCATCTGGGTGTAGCCGGCCGTGCTGCGGTCCATCCACTGCGCCATGTAGTGGCAGCCGATGCCGGCCCTGGCGATGCTGCCCTCGGGCACCCGGGTCGACGTGTTGTGCGGACAGCCGGGGCAGAAATAGGGCGTGCGCAGGATCGGGCTCGCGAGCTTCGCCGCCTGCTCGTCGCGCCGGCGCAGCACGGCGAGATGCGCGGCCACGCGGTCGTCCGGATCGAGGCGCAGGATGCGCTCGGCGAGTGCCAGCGCGATCCTGTTGCTCGACAGCG
>DASUGG010000042.1:0-3979 GCA_036274135.1 Geminicoccaceae bacterium | reverse complement strand
GCGTTCAAGGACCTGGGCCACGAGCCGGTGGGCCTGGACGGCTCGGCACGCTTTGCCGCCATGGCGCGCGCCTACAGCGGCTGCGAGGTGCTGGAGCAGGATTTCCTCAGGCTGGATTTGCCGCCCGAGCGCTTCGACGGCGTCTTTGCCAACGCGGTGCTGTTTCACGTGCCGAGGGTGGAGCTGCCCCGGGTGCTCGGCGAACTGCGCGCGGCGCTGAAACCGGGCGGCGTGCTGTTCAGCTCGAACCCGCGCGGCGCCAACGAGGAGGGCCTGGTCGACCGGCGCTACGCCTGCTTCTGGGACTTCCCGACCTGGCGGCGGCTGGTCGAGGACGCGGGCTTCGTGCTGCTCGACCACTACTATCGCCCGCCGGGCAAGCCGCGCCGCCGGCAGCCCTGGCTCGCCACGCTGTGGCGCAAGGCCGAGCTGCCAAAGGCCTCGCCAAGCCCGTCGGAGACCGGATTCCCGCCCTGAGTCCGCCGGGCGGGGCGACGTGGCCTGCATCTTCGGCGACCCGACGGCCGGCAGAGGGTCGTGTCTCAGTTTGAATGTCGACTCACGACCCGCTGCGGACCTTCTTGGTCACCCGCTACCTAATCAAACCTGCTATAAACGCTATCGAAGGATTTGAATTGCAAGGGCAGCCTGTGGAGCAACTAACATCCAGAATGGAACCAACCGTCGGCGTGATGGCCGTGCTTCTCCGAGATGGAAAGGTCTTGCTGGTTCGCCGATCAAAGGAGCCCGATGCCGGACGCTGGAGTTTCCCGGCAGGTAAGATCGAGATGGGTGAGACCATCGAGCATGCCGCCCTGCGAGAGCTCGCCGAAGAGACTGCCGTGAAGGCAAAAGCAGGGCAGGTACTCACCGCCGTTGATGTCATCGACTACGATCTAAATGACTCTGTCCGGCATCATTTCGTGATTATAGCGGTTCCCTGCGCATGGATTTCCGGTGAGCCTATAGCAGGTGACGATGCGACTGATGCCCGGTGGTTTTCTGTTTCCGACGTCAGCCACCTCGATTTGGCTCGTGGCTTTGACGTGGCGGGGATGGTTAAAGCCGCAATGGACATTCTTGCTATGTGAGTACGCTGAAACACTGCGTTTCAACATCCGCTTGCCACCCATAGCCGAATTCAAAACTGAGACACTACCCCGTCGGACCGCGCCTTGCCTGCGCCAACCGGGCGACGTATCTTCGACGTCTCTACATGCTGGAATGCACGGATGCGCGTCTCCCGGTGGGGTAACAGCCTGGCCGTCCGGATCCCGCGGACGGTGGCGGATCAGGCTCGAATCGAGGAGGGTCAGGAGGTCGAGCTGACGGTGACCGATGGTTGCCTGACGATCCGGCCGCGGGCGCGTGGCTACACGCTCGACGAACTCCTCGAACAGGTGACGCCAGAGAATCGCCACGACGAGGTCGACTGGGGCAAGCCGGAAGGCGGCGAAGTCTGGTGAGACAGGACTATGTCCCCCAGCGCGGCGACGTGATCTGGCTGTCCTTCTCGCCGCAGGCCGGCCGGGAGCAGGCGGGCCGCCGCCCCGGCATCGTCCTCTCGCCGGACGCCTTCAATCGGCGGGTCGGGCTCGCGCTCACATGTCCCGTCACGAGCCGGATCAAGGGCTATCCCTTCGAGGTGCGTCTCGAGGGCGTTCACGGGCTCTCCGGCGTCATCCTGGTCGATCAACTGCGCAGCCTCGACTGGCGTGCGCGGGAGGCCGAGCGGGCCGGACGCGCGCCGGCGCATGTTCTGGCCGACGTGCTCGCACGTCTTCGGCCTCTGCTCGGTATGTAAAGCCATGCAGCCGATCTGCGTCACCTGCGGCGTGCAGTTCGCCGAGACCGACGAGGTGCCGGACGCCTGCCCGGTCTGCACCGACGAGCGGCAGTATGTCGGCTGGGAGGGCCAGCGCTGGACGACGCTCGAGGAGCTGCGGCAGAGCCATCGCGTGCTGCTGCGCGAGGAGGACCCGAACCTCACCGGCATCGGCATGCGGCCGTCCTTCGCGATCGGCCAGCGCGGCCTGCTGGTCAAGAGCATCGGCGGCAACGTGCTGTGGGACTGCACGAGCCTGGTCGACGAGGCGGCGCTGCGCGCGGTGAAGAGGCTCGGCGGCATCGATGCGATCGCGATCTCGCACCCGCATTTCTACAGCGCCATGGTGGAATGGAGCCGCGCCTTCGGCGGCGCGCCGATCTACCTGCACGCCGACGACCGCCAATGGGTGATGCGACCCGATCAGGCGATCGTCTACTGGCAGGACGAGGAGCGCGAGATCGCGCCGGGCCTGCGGCTGATCCGCTGCGGCGGCCATTTCGCCGGCAGCGCCGTGCTGCACTGGGCCGGCGGCGCCGACGGCCGCGGCGCGCTGCTGACCGGCGACACCATCCAGGTCGCCATGGATCGCCGGCATGTGAGCTTCATGCGCAGCTATCCGAACCTGCTGCCGCTGTCGGCGGCGAGCGTGCGGCGGATCGCCGAGCGGGTGCTGCCGCTGCGCTTCGAGCGGATCTTCGGCGGCTGGTTCGACCGCAACATCCGCCAGGACGCCAAGGCGGCCGTGCAGCGCTCCGCCGAGCGATATCTGCGGGCGCTGCGCGAGGCGCCAGCCTAGCACCCCTGCGGCGCCGGCCGGCGCCGGCGCTCCCTCCATCGGAGCACCCGCAGCGCCCGCAGCGTCAGCCACCGCGAGGGCTTGCCCGGCCCGTCGTCGATCTCGAACCACACCCGCCCGCTCCGCCGTCCATGCCGACGCCGGCGCGTCGAGCAGATCGCGCATCACCCGCCAGCGGATCGACGGGTCGGAGTCGAGAAGCCAGTCGATCACCGGGCCGGAGTCGTCGTGCGGGTGCCCCGATGCAAGCCTGAGAAATCCGGGCTAAGCGAAGCTCGCGCCGGCGCTGCCGAGCCCGTCGATCGCGACCTCGACCCTGTCGCCCGGCGCGAGCCAGCGGGTCTCGACGACGCTGCCCAGCAGCACGAACGCGCCGGCGCGCAGCGGCCGGCCGCGGGCGGCGCAGAGATCGGCGAGCCAGGCGAGCGCATTGAACGGATGGCCGAGCACGTCGCCGCCGCGGCCGCTGCCGACCTCGGCGCCGTTGATCGCCATGCGCCCGGCCAGCGCCGGCAGGTCGAGCCGCCGCCAGTCCGACACCGGCTCGCCGAGCACGCAGCCGGCATGGAAGAAGTCGTCGGCCACCAGGGTCAGCGGGTCGAGCGCGCGATAGTTCTCGTAGCGGTCGTCGACGACCTCGATCGCCGCCATGCAGGCGCCGACCGCCTCGCCGACCTTGCGCCGGTCGTAAGGGCCATCCGCGGCGGGCAGATCGCGGCCGAGCGCGACGGCGATCTCGCACTCGACGCCGACCCGCAGGAAGCCGGCGTGGCGGAAGCGGCCGTCCCGCCGCTGCACGCCCGGCTGCAGCACGCCGCCGGCGCAGGGATGGCCGATGCCGAGGAAGCGCTGCATCACGGCCGTGGTGCAGCCGATCTTGTAGCCCACCAGGGGCCCTCGCCCGGCGGCCTCGAGCCTGCGGTGCAGGGCATCCTGGATGGCGTACGCCGCGGCCTCGTCGGCAGGGCGGCAGCCGTCGGGCAGGCCGGCGAAGCGGGTGCGGTCAAGGCGCGCCTCCGCCAGCAGCCTCGCCGCCTCGTCGATCGCCTGCGCCTGCATCCCTTCCCGGCTCCGTGACGACAGCGGCGCACCGTAGCGCAGGAATGCCCGCGCCGCCAAACCCGTTCAGGTTCCCGGGCGGGCGGTTCGACATCCAGGACTTGTTCGGCGAAGCCGCCCCGGCAGGACTTGTTTGGCGAAGCCGCCCCGGCAGCGCGGCGCGATCCTGCGCCTAGACCGGGCGCATCCCGGCTACCCGGCGCCGCCGAGGGCGCGCGAGCGGACCAGCCTCGAGGCTTTTGCGCGATCGACGCGTGGCGCGACCGCCTGCAGGCGGTGGTGACCGGCGGCGCCCT
>DASUGG010000041.1:0-3352 GCA_036274135.1 Geminicoccaceae bacterium | reverse complement strand
TCGGCCGACAACCTGGCGGCGGCGGTGCGCCTGTGCGCCGCCCGCGCCGTCGACGTCTCCTCGGGCGTCGAGCGGCGCCCCGGCGAGAAGGACCCCGGCAAGATCAGGCGCTTCCTCGAGGTCGCGGCCACGCTCGGCCCTGCCGCTGCATGACGCTCCCCGGTGACCCCGCCATGACGCTCGTGAACAGCTACCGCAGCGGCCCCGATGCGCGCGGCCGCTTCGGCATCTATGGCGGCCGCTTCGTCGCCGAGACCCTGATGCCGCTGATCCTCGATCTCGAGCAGGCCTACGAGGCGGCCAGGGACGATCCGGCGTTCCGGGCCGAGCTCGACGCCTGGCTCGCCGACTACGCCGGCCGGCCGACGCCGCTCTACCTCGCCGAGCGCCTTACCGAGCATCTCGGCGGCGCCCGGATCTACTTCAAGCGCGACGAGCTCAACCACACCGGCGCGCACAAGATCAACAACTGCATCGGCCAGATCCTGCTCGCCCGGCGCATGGGCAAGCGGCGGATCATCGCCGAGACCGGCGCCGGCCAGCACGGCGTCGCGACCGCGACCGTGGCGGCGCGCTGCGGCCTGCCCTGCGTCGTCTACATGGGTGCTCGCGACATCGAGCGGCAGAAGCCTAACGTGTTCCGCATGCGCCTGCTCGGCGCCGAGGTGCGGCCGGTGACCTCCGGCTCGGCGACCCTGAAGGACGCCATGAACGAGGCACTGCGCGACTGGGTCACCAATGTCGACGACACCTTCTACCTGATCGGCAGCGTCGCCGGGCCGCATCCCTATCCGGCGATGGTGCGCGACTTCCAGGCGGTGATCGGCAACGAGGTGCGCAGCCAGATCATGGCCAAGGAGGGCCGCCTGCCGGACACCCTGGTCGCCTGCGTCGGCGGCGGCTCGAACGCGATCGGCCTGTTCCACCCGTTCCTCGACGATCCCGACGTGCGCATGATCGGCGTCGAGGCCGAGGGGCGCGGCATCGAGACCGGCAAGCACGCCGCGGCGCTTACCGCCGGCAGCCCCGGCGTGCTGCACGGCTCGCGCTCCTATCTCCTGCAGGACGACGACGGCCAGGTGATCGAGCCGCATTCGATCTCCGCCGGCCTCGACTATCCGGGCGTCGGCCCCGAGCACGCCTGGCTGAAGGATCAGGGCAGGGTCGCGTACGTGCCGGTCAAGGACGACGAGGCGCTGGCGGCCTTCCGCCTGTGCAGCGAGCAGGAGGGCATCCTGCCGGCGCTGGAGCCGGCGCACGCGCTCGCCCACGTCGCCAAGATCGCGCCCGCCCTGCCGCGCGACCACCTGATCGTCATGAATCTGTGCGGGCGCGGCGACAAGGACATCTTCACGGTGGCCGACCACATGGGGTTCAAGCTGTGAGCGGGTCCGGGCATGGTCGGATCGAGCGGCGTTTCGCGGCGCTGCGCGAGGAGCGCCGGGCCGGCTTGGTCACCTATCTCTGCGCCGGCGATCCCGACCCAGCGACCTCGGCCGAGCTGATCGTCGGTCTGCCCGCGGCCGGCGCCGACCTGATCGAGATCGGCATGCCGTTCACCGATCCGATGGCCGACGGCCCGTCGATCCAGGCGGGAAGCCTGCGCGCGCTGAAGGCCGGCATGACGCTTGCCGGCACGCTGGACCTGGTGCGCGGCTTCCGCCGGCGCGACGACGAGACCCCGATCGTGCTGATGGGCTACTACAACCCGATCTATCACTATGGCGCCGAGCGCTTCCTCGACGAGGCGAAGGCCGCCGGCGTGGACGGCCTGATCGTCGTCGATCTGCCGCCCGAGGAGGACGACGAGCTCTGCCTGCCGGCGCTGGCCAGGGGGCTGTGCTTCATCCGCCTCGCGACGCCGACCACCGACGAGCGGCGCCTGCCCAAGGTGCTCGGCAACACCAGCGGCTTCCTCTACTACGTCTCGCTGACCGGCATCACGGGCGTCGGCGCGCCGGTGGTCGACCGGGTCGGCCGGGCGGTCGCGCGCCTGCGCCGTCATACGGACCTGCCGGTCGCCGTCGGCTTCGGCATCCGCACCGGCGAGCAGGCGGCCGAGGTCGCCAGGGTCGCCGACGCGGCGGTCGTCGGCTCGGCGCTGGTCGACCAGATCGCGCGCTCGCTCGACGGAAGCGGCCGCGCCGGACCCGGCCTCGCGCGGTCGCTGCACGATCAGGTGCGGGCGCTCGCCGCGGGCGTGCGCGGCGCCCGTCGCTGACGCCGGCGTCGTGAAGCCGTCGGAGATCGCGCCGTGAACTGGCTCACCAACTACGTCCGCCCAACGATCAAGGCGCTGGTCCGGCGCGACCGGCCGGACGTGCCCGAGAACCTCTGGGTCCACTGCCCGTCCTGCGAGCGCATGATCTTCCATCGCGACCTCGCCGCCAACCAGGACGTCTGCTCGCACTGCGACCATCATTTCCGGGTCGGGCCCGAGTTCCGCTTCAAGGCGCTGTTCGACGAAGGCTCGTGGACCCGGATCGAGCTGCCCAAGGCGCCGATCGACCCGCTCAAGTTCCGCGACCGCAAGCGCTATAGCGAGCGCCTCAAGGAGGCCCAGAGCAAGACCGGCCAGAGCGATGCGATCGAGGCGGCGCACGGCCGCATCGGCGGGTTGCCGGCGGTCGTTGCGGTCATGAACTTCGACTTCATGGCCGGCACGATGGGGGTCGCGCTGGGCGAGGGGCTGCTCGCCGCGGCGCGGCTCGCGGTCCTGCAGGAGGCCGCCTTCGTCGTGGTCACGGCGTCGGGCGGCGCGCGCATGCAGGAGGGCACCTTGTCGCTGATGCAGATGCCGCGCTGCACGATCGCGGTCGAGGAGGTGAAGGAGGCGGGGCTGCCCTACATCACGATCCTGACCGACCCGACGACCGGCGGCGTGACCGCCTCCTTCGCGATGCTCGGCGACATCGCCATCGCCGAGCCGGGCGCGCGCATCGGCTTTGCCGGCCGGAGGGTCATCGAGCAGACCATTCGCGAAAGCCTGCCCGAGAATTTCCAGACGTCGGAGCACCTGCTCGAGCACGGCATGATCGACATGGTGGTGCACCGCTTCGCGCTGCGCGAGACGCTGGCGCGCATCCTGCGCCTTCTGATGCAGCCACAGGCGGCGGACGGCGACGCGGCCGGCGAGGCTCTGCCGCTGAGCCTCGACGACGCCAGCGAGGTCACGATAGAGGTCGCGGATCGGCGGGGCGCGGGCAGGGACGGTGACGAGCTTCAGCAGTGAGCTGATCCTCGAGCGCCTGCGCGGGCTGCACCCCAGGGCGATCGATCTTTCGCTGGCGCGCATCAAGCGCCTACTGGCGGCGCTCGGCCATCCCGAAGAGCGCCTGGCGCCGGTCGTGCA
>DASUGG010000040.1:0-10833 GCA_036274135.1 Geminicoccaceae bacterium | reverse complement strand
GGTTGGCAAGGGGTCCGGCGTGAAGCGCACCTATCAGCCGAGCAACATCGTTCGCAAGCGGCGCCACGGCTTTCGCGCCCGCATGGCGACCGTTGGCGGCCGCCGGGTGATCGCCCGCCGGCGTGCCAGGGGTCGCAAGCGGCTATCCTGCTAGGCGGGCGAAATGCCGTACCGGCGCCAGGTGACGAGCGCAAGCCGCGGGCTGCGGTAAAGCGTCTCAAGCGGCGTCGCGAGTTCCTTGCCGTCGCAGCCAGCGGCCGCCGGTGGGTCACGCCGGCCTTCGTTCTCCAGGCCGGGCCCCGGGGAGCGGCGGGGCCGGGTCCGGAGATCGGCCTGGGCTTTACCGCCAGCCGGAGAGTCGGCAAGGCCGTCGCCCGCAACCGGGCGCGCCGTCGTCTTGCGGAGGCTGCCAGGAAGGTGCTCCCCGGCGCTGGCGAGCCGGGCTACAACTATGTCCTCGTTGCGCGGCCGGTGGTCCTGACATGCCCGTTCGATCGTCTCCTGAGCGACCTGACCACCGCCTTTGCGCGGGTCACGCGGCTGGCGCCGCGCGTCAGGCCAGCCGACCGGCCGCCGGCCGAAGCATAGCCAGAGGATCGCTGATCTGGCTGCTGAGCCTGCCCGTCAGGCTTTACCGCTACATGCTGTCGCCCTGGCTCGGGCCGCGTTGTCGCTACCTGCCGACCTGCTCCGAATACGCCCTCGAGGCGCTGGCGCGGCATGGCCCGCTCGGCGGCAGCTGGTTGACGCTGCGCCGCATCGCACGATGTCACCCCTGGGGCGGCTACGGTTACGATCCCGTGCCCGCGCGAAAGCCGCGCCGGCCGCGGCTTGAGCGAAACCGAGCGTCGGCATAGAGCCGCGGATCAGCGCGTCGCGCGGATTGGAGGAGACGGGACTGTCATGCCCGAGCAGCGCAATTTGATCCTGGCGATCGTCCTTTCGGTCACGATCATCATCGCCTTCCAGTATTTCTATGAGCTGCCACGCATCCACGATGCCCGGCAGCAGCAGGCGGTGCGCACCGAGCAGACGATCGAGGAGTCGGAGCAGCCGGCCGGCGCCGGGACCGGCGAGGTCGCTCCGAGCCCGCCAGGGGCCTCGCAGGGCGCGGCCGGCACCGCGACGCCGCCGGCCGCGCCCACCGAGGTGATCGAAGGCGGCGATCGGGTCGTGATCGACAGCGGCCGCATCCGCGGCTCCTTGTCGCTGGTCGGCGGCCGCATCGACAATGTGATCCTCTCGGACTACAAGCTGACCACCGCACCGGATTCGCCGGACGTCGCCCTGCTCAGCCCGCCCGGGTCGACCGAACCCTATTTCGTCGAGCTCGGCTGGGTCGCCGCCGGCCCGTCGGTACGGGTTCCCGGCCCCGACACCGTCTGGACCGCCGACCGGGCCGAGCTCCGGCCCGGCCAGCCGGTCACGCTGAGCTGGGACAATGGCGAAGGCCTGCGCTTCGAGCGGCGGCTGGAGATCGACGACGCCTACATGTTCACGATCACCCAGAGGGTCGTGAACGAGGGCGACGCGCCGGTGTCCCTCTATCCCTACGGCCTCGTGACGCGCTGGGGCACGCCCAAGACGCTGGGCTATTACATCCTGCACGAGGGGCCGATCGGGGTGGTGAACGGCACCCTGCACGAGATCGACTACGACGATTTGCAGGAGGACGGCAGCGTCGAGCTGCACAGCCAGGGCGGCTGGATGGGCTTCACCGACAAGTACTGGCTGACGGCCCTGGTGCCGGACCAGGCGGGCGAGCTCACCGCGACCTTCCGCGACACCGTGGTCGACGGCCAGGACCGCTACCAGGCCGACTATCTGCGCGCGGCCGTCACCGTGCCGGCCGGCGGCTCCGTCGAAATCACCGACCGCATGTTCGCCGGCGCCAAGGAGGTCGAGCGGCTCGACCGCTACCGCGAGCAGTACAGCATCCCGCTGTTCGACCGCGCGGTCGATTTCGGCTGGTTCTACTTTCTGACCAAGCCGCTGTTTCACGTGCTGCATTTCTTCTACAAGTGGACGGGCAACTATGGCGTCGCGATTCTTCTGTTGACGCTGCTGGTCAAGCTGCTGTTTTTCCCGCTGGCTAACAAGTCCTATCGGGCGATGAGCAAGATGAAGAAGCTCCAGCCCGAGATGATGCGCCTGCGCGAGCAATATGGCGACGACAAGATGCGCATGAACCAGGAGCTCATGGCGCTGTACAAGCGGGAGAAGGCTAACCCGGTGTCGGGCTGCCTGCCCATCGTCGTGCAGATCCCGGTGTTCTTCGCGCTCTACAAGGTGCTGTTCGTGTCGATCGAGATGCGCCAGGCGCCGTTCTTCGGCTGGATCCACGACCTGTCGGCGCCCGACCCGACGTCGGTCTTCAACCTGTTCGGCCTCCTGCCCTTCGGCCCGCCGGCGTTCCTGATGATCGGCGTCTGGCCCCTGCTGATGGGCGCGACCATGTTCCTGCAGCAGAAGCTGAACCCGCAGCCCGCCGACCCGATGCAGGCCAGGGTCATGATGCTGCTGCCGGCGATGTTCATCTTCCTGTTCGCGACCTTCCCGGCCGGCCTGGTGATCTACTGGACCTGGAACAACCTGCTCTCGATCGCCCAGCAGTGGACGATCATGAAGCGCATGGGCGTGACGGCCTGAGCCGTGCCCGACCTCCCGGCCGTGGCGCCGGACGAGCCGGATCCCGCCGAGCGGCTCGAAGCCGGCCGCAAGCTGTTCAGCCAGGCCTGCGATTTCGTCGCAGGCCTCGCCGACCTCGCGCGGCTGCCGCCGATGCGCCTGCCCGAGGTGGCGTTCGCCGGCCGCTCCAACGTCGGCAAGTCCAGCCTGGTCAACGCGCTGACCGGACGGCGCCAGCTCGCCCGCACCTCGCAGACGCCCGGCCGCACGCAGCAGATCAACCTGTTCGACCTCGGCGGCCGGCTGACCCTGGTAGACCTGCCGGGCTACGGCTACGCCCAGGCGCCCAAGCCCGCCGTGCAGGCGTGGCAGGAGCTGGTGCGCGCCTATCTGCGCGGCCGCGCGAGCCTGCGCCGGACCTGCGTCCTCGTCGACGCGCGCCACGGATTGAAGGACAATGACCGCGCGTTCATGGCGATGCTGGGCGAGACCGCAGTGGCTTTTCAGCTCGTGTTGACCAAGGCCGATCTGGTGCGCCGGGCGGAGCTCGACGATCTCGCCGGCAGCATCGACCGGGAGCTCGAGCGGCAGCTCGGCGCGCACCCGCATCTGATCGTGACCAGCGCGCACGGCGGCGAGGGCATCGACCGGCTGCGCGCCGAGCTCGCGGCGCTCGCCGCCGCGCCGGAGACGCCATCGTGACCGACCACCCGACCGACGACCGTCACCGGCAGGTTGCCGCGACCCTGATCGAGGCCCTGCCGTACATGCGGCGCTTCTCCGGCGCCACCTTCGTCATCAAGTACGGCGGCAGCGCCATGGATTCGGGCCCGCTGGCGCAGGATTTCGCGCGCGACGTGGTGCTGCTGAAGCAGGTCGGCATCAATCCGGTGGTGGTGCACGGCGGCGGCCCGCAGATCAAGGCGATGCTCGACCGGCTCAAGATCAAGAGCGAGTTCGTCGAGGGCCTGCGGGTGACCGACGCGCAGACCGTCGAGATCGTCGAGATGGTGCTGGCGGGCAGCATCAACAAGCAGATTGTGACCGCGATCCAGGCCGCCGGCGGCGAGGCGTTGGGCATGTCCGGCAAGGACGGCCGGCTGATCCAGGCGACCAAGCTGCTGCGCAGCCGGCGCGATCCCGACAGCCGCATCGAGGAGCTCCTGGACCTCGGCTTCGTCGGCCAGCCGTCGCGGATCTGCACGGACGTGCTGACGGCGCTCGAGGGCACGCAGATCGTGCCGGTGATCGCGCCGATCGGCATGGGCGCCGACGGCCAGACCTACAACATCAACGCCGACACCGCGGCCGGCGCGATCGCCGCGGCGCTGCGGGCGCGCAAGCTGATCCTGCTGACCGACGTGGACGGCGTGCTGGACGCCGACGGCCGGCTGATCTCGGAACTCTCGGCGACGGGCGCCCGGGCGCTGCTCGCGAGCGGCGCCGCGACCGGCGGCATGATCCCCAAGCTCGAGACCTGCCTCGAGGCGCTGAAGGGCGGCGTTGGCGCGGTGCACGTGCTCGACGGCCGCCTGCCGCACGTGCTGCTGCTCGAGACCTTCACCGAGGCCGGCGTCGGGACCAAGATCAACCCCTGAGGGCCGCCGCCGCGGCCCGGCGCAGCCGTCGGTCTCAGTCCTTTAACGAAATGGGGGTAGGCAGGACGGGCGCGACAGCAGAGGTGCCGGCATGCAGGGCGACCACCTGGAGCACTACCGCGAGCACGGCTACGCTATCGTCAAGGGCGTGTTCGACCGCCGGGAGGTCGGCGAGATCGCCCAGGCGTTCGATCGGATGTACGCCCGCGGCCTGCGCTACGGCGCCAGCTTCCGCCACCAGAACGTGTTGTTCCGGCTGGGCGACGACCCGAATCTCGGGCGGATCGTGCGCATGGTGCAGTGGCCCTCCTATATTGACCCGGTGCTCGCCCGCTATCGCACCGACCCGCGCCTGCTGGCGATCGTCGCGCCGCTGCTCGGCGAGGACCTCAAGCAGATCATCAACCAGATGCACTGGAAGCCGCCCGGCGCGCGGGCGGTCGAATGGGGCTATCACCAGGACATCCGCTTCCGCCGGCCGCGCGAGGCGTATCGCGAGCCGGCGATCTCCTACATCCAGACCGGCATCGCGATCGATCCGCATCGCGAGGACAACGGCGCGATGACCATCGTGCCCGGCAGCCACCGGCTGGGCGAGCTGAAGGCGGTCGGCGGCCGCGTGATGGACCGCGCGCTCAGCCAGCAGGACCTCGTGGATCTCGGTCTCGACCCGGCCCGCATCGTGCATCTGACCCTCGATCCGGGCGACGTCGCGTTCTGGCACCTCTATACGATCCACGGCTCGGGCCCGAACCGCGCCGCGATCGACCGCCGCTTCTACCTCAACGGCTATGTCGTCGCCGGCAACTGCGACCGCGGCGAATGGGCGTTCCGGGGCGGCGCGCCCTGCCCCTTGGGCGAGCCGGTCCTGGTCCACTACGAGGAGCTGCACGAGCGCCCCGAGCCCCACTACATCGACTCCTGACCGGGATTTACCGGATCTAACTCGCCCTGGCGCCCGCTCCGGCCTAACGCTCTCCGATCTGCCGACGGTTCGCCGGACCGCCTCCGCGCGTCGCGACTGCGCCCGTCACGAAGCGGCGAGAGCGAAACGTGGGCATGCCGGATTCGCGGCTCCCGCCGCCCGGGCGCGACGCCGGTTACCGTCCTGCGGAATTGACGCCGGCCCACCTCTGCGCCTAAGCAGGGCGGGGTCGCAAAGCTTTTGGCGCCGCGTCCTTGCGGCGTGGCCGATAAAAACACCGAGGAGGGCCCGATGGCCGATCACGCGACCGACGACAGTCCGCGCCCCGACCTCGTCGTGGTCCACCGCGCAGCGGACCAGCCCGCAACCGGCGGGATCGAAGGCCAGTCGATCAACGCCGCCCGGTTCCTCGCGATCGATGCCGTGGAGCAGGCCAAATCGGGCCATCCCGGCACGCCGATGGGCCTCGCGCCGCTGATGTACCGCCTGTACACGCGCCACCTGCGGCACGATCCGGCAGCCCCGGACTGGCCCGACCGCGACCGCTTCGTGCTGTCGTCCGGGCATGCCTCGATGATGCTGTATGCGGCGCTGCACCTGTCCGGCTACGACCTCTCGATCGACGACATCAAGCAGTTTCGCCAGTGGGGCGCGCGCACGCCGGGCCATCCCGAGCGCGGCGAGACGCCGGGCGTCGAGATCACCACCGGGCCGCTCGGCCAGGGCTTCGCCAATGCTGTCGGCATGGCGCTCGCCGAGCGCATGCTGGCCGCCCGCTTCAACCGGCCCGACCTGAAGCTGGTCGACCATCGCACCTGGGTCGTCAGCGGCGACGGCGACATGATGGAGGGCGTCACCAGCGAGGCGGCATCGCTCGCCGGGCGCCTCTATCTCGGCCTCGGCAAGCTCACCGTGTTCTACGACTCCAACCATGTCACGCTCGATGGCATGGCCGACGTCGAGATCATCGAGAACGTGCCCGAGCGCTTCGCGGCCTATGGCTGGCATGTCTGCGAGGTCGCGAACGTCAACGACCTAGGGGAGATCGACCGGGCGATCGAGGCGGCGGTCGCCGAGACCGAGCGGCCGAGCCTCGTGGTGGTGCACAGCCACATCGGCTACGGCTCGCCGGTCCAGGACACGGCGACGGCGCACGGCGCGCCGCTCGGCGACGCGAACGTCGCCAAGACCCGCGAAGCGCTGGGCTGGCACCATCCGCCCTTCAGCATCCCCGACGAGGTCTATGCCGACTGGCGCGGCCAGGTCCGGGAGCGTGCAGCGGCGCATGCCGCATGGAAGGAGCAGCTCCAGCGCTACCGCGGCGACGAGCCCGAGCGCGCCGCCGAGTTCGAGCGGGTCATGGCCGGAAGGCTTCCCGACGGCTGGCGCGACGCGCTCCCCACGTTTCAGCCCGGCACGCGCGTGGCGACCCGGGTGTCGGGCGGCCAGGCGCTGAACGCGTTTGCGACGCGCATACCGGAGCTGGTCGGCGGCGCGGCCGACGTCGCCTCCTCTACCCATACCATGATCAAGGATTCGGGCGATCTGAACGCCGGCGACTGGTTGGGCCGCAACATCCATTTCGGCATTCGCGAGCATGCCATGGGCGCGATCTGCAACGGCATGGCGGCGCATGGCGGGCTACGGCCGTTCTGCTCGACCTTCTTCTCGTTCAAGGACTACATGGCGGAGCCGGTCCGCCTCGCGGCGGTGATGCGGCTGCCGGTGATCTTCGTCTTCACCCACGATTCGATCGGGCTCGGCGAGGACGGCACGACCCACCAGCCGATCGAGCACCTCGCCTCGCTGCGCGCCATGCCGACCATCCGCGTGATCCGGCCGGCCGATGCCAACGAGAGCGCCCAGGCCTGGGCCGAAGCGCTCGCCTATGAGGGGCCGACGGCGCTGATCCTGTCGCGCCAGGGCCTGCCGGTCCTCGAGCCCAGCCTGGTCGACGTCAGCCGCGGGGCGACGATCGTCGCCGAAGGCGACGACGCGACCGTCGTGGCGACCGGCTCGGAGGTCGAGGTGGCGCTGGCGGCGCGCGATCTGCTCGCCAAGAAGGGCGTCGCGGCGCGCGTGGTCTCGATGCCGAGCATGGAGCTGTTCCGCGAGCGCCCTGCCGAGGAGCAGGAGGAGGTGCTGCCCTACGACGTGCCGGTGGTGGCGGTGGAGGCCGCCTCGCCGTTCGGCTGGCACGAGTTCGCCGACGACGTCGTCGGCCTCGACCGCTTCGGCGCCTCGGCGCCGGCACCGATCCTGTACGAGAAGCTCGGCATCACGGCGCAAGCGGTGGCGGAACGGGTGATGGAGCTCTTGGACCGGGAGTGAGCGAGCAAGCCATGCCGCGCCAGGCGTGGCCGCGCAGAGCGCCACGGGCGGCAGAACGTCGGAAAGGAGTGGGACCATGCAACTCGGAATGATCGGCCTCGGCCGGATGGGCGCCAACATGGTGCGGCGGCTGATGCGGGCCGGGCACGACTGCGTGGTCTTCGACCTGAACGCCGACGCCGTGAAGCAGCTCGCCGGCGAAGGGGCGACCGGCGCCAGCTCCATGCAGGACCTGATCGGCAAGCTCCAGAAACCGCGGCCGGTCTGGATGATGGTCCCCGCCGCGGCGGTCGACGCGACGATCGCCAGGCTGGTCGATCTCCTCGAGCCGGGCGATATCCTGATCGACGGCGGCAACTCGTACTATCGCGACGACATCGAGCGTGCCAAGCGTCTCGAGCCGAAAGGCATCCGCTACCTGGACATCGGCGTCAGCGGCGGCGTCTGGGGCCTCGAGCGCGGCTTCTGCCACATGATCGGCGGCCCCGACGACGTGGTGAAGCATCTCGACCCGATCTTCGCATCGCTCGCCCCGCCGATCGCTTCGGCGCCGCGCACCAAGGGCCGCGAGAAGGTCGGCGGCACCGCCGAACACGGCTATCTGCACTGCGGGCCGCACGGCGCCGGCCATTTCGTCAAGATGGTCCACAACGGCATCGAGTACGGCATCATGGCGGCCTATGCCGAGGGCATGAACGTCCTGCACATGGCCAACATCGGCAAGCATGCCGGTGAGATCGACGCCGAGACCGCACCGTTGCGCAACCCCGAATACTACCAGTACGACTTCAACCTCGCCGACGTGGCCGAGGTCTGGCGGCGCGGCAGCGTGATCTCGTCGTGGCTTCTGGACCTGTGCGCCGACGCATTGCTGCGCGACGGCAAGCTCTCGAGCTTCGAGGGCCGGGTGTCGGATTCGGGCGAGGGCCGCTGGACGGTGGCCGCGGCCATCGAGGAGGGCGTGCCGGCGCATGTGCTGTCCTCGGCGCTGTACGAGCGCTTCGGCTCGCGCGGCGACGCCGATTTCGCCGACAGGCTGCTGTCGGCGATGCGCTACGAGTTCGGCGGCCACGAGGAGAAGAAGGGCTAGGGGCCTCGCCATGATCCATCCCTCGGGTGCCCTGGTGCTGTTCGGAGCGACCGGCGACCTCGCGCACAAGAAGACCTTCGCAGCGCTCCAGGCCATGGTCAAACGCGGCGTCCTGGACGTCCCGGTGGTCGGCGTCGCGCGCAACGAGTGGAATCTCGAGAAGCTGCAGGCGCGCGCCCGCGACGGCATCGAGAAGTTCGGCGGCGGCGTCGACGAGCCGGCGTTTGCCAAGCTGATGGCGATGATGTGCTACGTGCACGGCGACTATCAGGACCCGACCACCTACGACCGCCTGCGCGAGGCGATCGGCGCCGCCAAGCGGCCGCTCTACTACCTGGCGATTCCGCCGAGCATGTTCCCGACGGTGATCAAGGGCTTGGTGCGCGCGAAGCTGACCACGCAGGCGCGAGTCGTGGTCGAGAAGCCGTTCGGCCGCGACCTCGCCTCGGCGCGCGCGCTGAACCGCCTGCTGCACGACGTCTTCGAGGAATCGGCGATCTTCCGCATCGACCATTACCTCGGCAAGGAGCCGGTGCAGAACCTGATGTATTTCCGCTTCGCCAACTCGATGCTCGAGCCGATCTGGAATCGCAACTACGTCAGCAGCATCCAGCTGACCGTCGCCGAGGACTTCGGCGTCGAGGGCCGCGGCCGGTTCTACGAGGAGGCGGGCGCCCTGCGCGACGTGGTGCAGAACCACGCGCTGCAGATCATCGCGTCGTTGACCATGGAGCCGCCGAACGCGTACGACGCCGAGTCGCTGCGCGACGAGAAGGCGAAGCTCCTGAAGGCGATCCGCCCGCTGACGCCGCGCAACGTCGTGCGGGGCCAGTTCCAGGGCTATCGCAAGGAGGACGGCGTGGCGCCGGATTCGCAGGTGGAGACGTTCGCTGCGGTGCGGCTGCATATCGATTCCTGGCGCTGGCAGGACGTGCCGGTGCTGATCCGGGCAGGCAAGTGCCTGCCGGTGCACGCCGCCGAGGTGCTGGTCACGCTGCAGCAGCCGCCGCACAAGATCTATCCCGACAACGACGCGCCGCAGTCGAACTACGTGCGCTTCCAGATCCAGCCGCAGGTCGCGATCGGCCTCGGCGCGCGCGCCAAGGTCGCGGGCGAAAGGATGGTCGGCGAGCCCGTCGAGCTGACCGTCTGCCACCAGGGCGGCGACGAGATGGAGCCCTATGACCGGCTGCTGGGCGATGCCATGGAGGGCGATGCCGAGCTGTTCGCGCGTCAGGACGGCGTCGAGGCGCAGTGGCGGATCATCGATCCGGTCCTCGGCAACGTCGTGCCGGTCATCGAGTACGCCCCTGGCACCTGGGGGCCGCCGGCGGCCGAGAAGCTCGCCGCGCCGGTCGGCGGCTGGCACGACCCGAGCTAGGCGTCGCGATGGCCGGCCGACACGAGATCTGGCTGTTCCGCCACGGCGAGACCGAGTGGAGCAAGAGCGGCCAGCACACCGGCCGCACCGATCTGCCGCTCACCGGGGCGGGCAGGCAGCGCGCGGAGGCGCTCAGCCGCGTTCTCGCCGGCCGGCCGTTCGTCCTCGTGCTGTCCAGCCCGCTGGTCCGCGCCCTCGATACGTGCCGGCTCGCGGGCTACGGCGAGCAGGCCCAGCTCAGCGACGACCTCCTGGAATGGGACTACGGCGCCTATGAGGGCCGCCGCACCGCGGACATCCGCAAGGAGCGGCCGGACTGGCTTCTGTGGCGGGACGGCGTGCCCGGCGGCGAGACGGTCGAGCAGGTCGGCGCCCGTGCACAGCGGGTGATCGAGCGGGCGGTCGCCGCCGACGGCGACGTGGCGCTGTTCTCGCACGGGCACATGCTGCGGGTGCTCGGCGCCACCTGGATGGGTCTCGCGCCGGTCGCCGCGCAGCTGCTCGCGCTCGACACGGCGGCGCTGTGCCGGCTCGGCTACGAGCACGACTACCGGGTCCTTCGGGTCTGGAACCAGGACAGCCGTCTGATCATGGAGCAGAGCGCATGAGGATCGAGGTGCTGGCCGACCCGGATGCCGTCGCCGGGCGCGCCGCCGCGCTGGTCGCGGCGCACGCGAGGGCGGCGGTCGGGCAGCGCGGCCGGTTCACCATCGCGGTGAGCGGCGGCCACACCCCGTGGGTGATGCTGCGCGAGCTCGCGGGCGAGCAGGTGCCCTGGAACGACGTGCACGTCGTGCAGGTCGACGAGCGCATCGCGCCTGCCGACAGCGACGAGCGCAACTTCAAGCACCTGCGCGAGAGCCTGCTCAGCCGCGTGCCG